>JAOQAL010000516.1 GCA_025963615.1 Chitinophagaceae bacterium
TATCACTCGGTTTATTTATTTCTATGCTTTTGCTTTGGTTGAATATGACCAAACAAATGAAATTATTAGCAGAAGAAAAGTAATTCTAAATACAATAACACAACCTCCAATATATGCGCATGTTTTACAAAACAGTAATGCTGGAAGTTAAAAAATATGTGAAGCCTATCTTTGGAACGACCAGCCCGCAATTCAAACACGTGGGCGGACTTGAAATTACAAACGTGAAAGACCGTTAATTTTCTGCAGCCGGGCAGGTTGTTTGGGAAGTTAGGGCACGTTTGTATGGCGATTTTTTCCCATTGTTTAAAGGCCAGGTTTTTGCCTTTTTTCTTTGATTCGGATTTTTTAATTTCTTTTTGCTGAGCCTCTTTTCCAGTTTGGAGTGAGAGGAAATATGATCACCCTCGCAAGTCCCAGAATAATGGAATAATGATAAAGTACAAACCGTAACCAAAAATTCGAAATGATCTTTTTACGGGTTGCAGAAAAATTCCAATGCGTAAATACTTTTTTTATATAAAAGTGTAAATCAGCTGCTGACCTTGGTGGCAATTGGATTTTCATAGCCCGGAAAATGACCGAATTGAGGTGTAAAGTAATGCATAGTTTACGGAGCATGCCAAAGCATCCCGAAGGAGATGACCTGGGGGGCTGAAGGGGATTGTATTTGATGAGGAATGGACAGAACGATAAAGAGTGCGAGGAAAAACTGCAGCTGGGAACAAAAACACTAACTCCTGTTTAAATTGGCTTGATTTCAACCTGATTGCCGGGACGGCCAAAAAACCGCTTATAATTGGCGTATAAAATGGCATTCAAAATCAACGATTTACATTTTAATATCCTTACCTTCCATGTGTCCAAACACTTCTAAACATATTGGACACATGGAAGGTACGGATACAAGCAGCCTTTGAAATTCTAATCAAAGAGCACCAATTTCACCCCTATTCGATCAGGTCTATTACTGTGCAATATGTGCAATTCACTTTAGCATAAAGTAAGAGGCCCCTTGAGCCAACTATGAGGCCATTATAGAAATGAGCCTATTGAGCCAATTATGAGCCAACCAAAACATAAATAGCCCCTGCGCCTTTACTTTAATTCGAGCAATGAGTCAGAGGAACAGCCCCAGTGAATAATTTGAATTGACTTTTGATAGTTAAATGTTTTCATGTTTGGTCATTTGAGTAATGTTTTCTGAGGGTGCCAAAGATGTTCTAAAAGAATTGAAGAAAAACCAGAGAGAACTGGGTAATTATCTCAAATATGATTTTGTTACCGTGCAAATTCTTCAATCTATCTTATCAGAAATAGGGAGAACTTCAAAAGCGGATGAAGGATATGAGGGACTTATCGAAGATATTGTTATGATAAGACATCAGCTTACACATTTTTCTGCAAAAAAGGCATCGTCTTATCATACCCCAAAACTCAAACTTCTTCTTGCACAACTAAACAATATATTGTACAATAGCTGCTTTTGGTTACTTAGAAACAAAGCGTTTCCATAAAGTGTTGAGGTAACCAACTTCCATGACAAATAGTTGATTCAGGAAATTGCCGGATTATTGCATATCCAAAGGATGATGTTTACCGGTCTTCTTTATCTAGTTTCCCGGAATATAATATATACAGCAACGGCATAAAAAAAGCCCCGATATTTTATTATCAGAGCTTGTGATCCCGCTGGGACTCGGACCCAGGACCCCATCATTAAAAGTGATGTGCTCTACCAACTGAGCTACGGAATCATCCTATCTCCCCTACCCCTTTCGGTTTTGGGAGTGCAAAAATACAGGAAGCAGGTGTTCAAGCCAAAAAAAAGTCATTTACTTTTAAAATGGTTTAAAACGGGAATAGGATCTGTTCATTTGCCCGCAGATAATTCAAATTTTCAGTTTTTGTACATTTTTAAAGTAGGTTTGCGGCTTCAATCAAATAAAGATCATGTCATTATATTTTAAAGACAAAGTGGTGGTGGTAACCGGAGGTACTGATGGCATCGGGAAAGCATTGGTAGAGTCATTATTAGACATGGGGGCTAAAGTAGCTACCTGTGGCCGTAATCATGATAAACTTTATTTCCTGCAATCAAATTATCCTTCCGCCCACCTGCATACCATGGTGGCAGATGTAAGCAGCGAAAATGATTGCCGTCGTTTTATTGAAATGACGATTAAAATGTTTGGCGGTATTGATATCATTATAAATAATGCGGGCATTTCCATGAGGGCCTTGTTAAAGGATGCTTCAACAGAAGTGATACGGAAAGTAATGGATACTAATTTTTTCGGTACCGTTTGCTGCACTAAATATGCGTTGAATTCGATTATTGAACGTAAAGGAACCATTGTCGGCGTTTCTTCCATTGCCGGTTACCGGGGTTTACCGGGAAGAAGCGGCTACTCGGCCAGTAAGTTTGCATTGCAGGGCTGGCTCGAAGCTATTAAGACTGAACTTAAGGACAGTAACGTACATGTGATGTGGGTTTGTCCCGGTTTTACAACATCCAACATACGGATTGCTTCCCTGAATAAAGATGCGGAAAGCCATGGAGACACAACGATGGATGAAGGGAAAATGATGACGGCTGAAGAATGTGCAACCTATATTCTGAAAGCGGTGAGAAAGAAGAAAAGAACACTACTATTAACATGGAAAGGAAAACAAACTATTTTCTTAAATAAATTCTTCCCAAAACTGGCAGACAAGCTGGTTCATAAGTTTTATTTTAAAAATGGGGAACTGGTTAGATAAAATATAAAATTTTGAATGTAAAATGTAAACCGTCGACCCCATAGCTATCGGGTGTAAAATATAAAATGAACAGAGATTCGTCAAAATATGATCTTGAAAACCAAAGACTCTATACTTTTACATTTATCATTTTATATTTTACATTTTACATTTTAAATTGAACCATGCCGTTACTAACCCTTTCTTCTGATATCGGCAACCAGGATTACCTGGTCGGGGCTGTAAAAGCAAAACTGCTGCAAATCAATTCCGGGTTTACGTTTATCGATATCTCCCATTCCGTTCCGCCATTTAATTACCCGCAGGCTGCTTATATATGCCGTAGCGCCTTTGCTAATTTCCCGGATTTTACCTACCATCTTATTCTTATCAATTTATTTGAAACAAAACCCGATCACCTGCTATTGGCTTTTCATAATAACCAGTATTTTTTATGTGCGGATAATGGCCTGCTAACAATGATCCTTGAAACCAAACCCGAACTGGTTATTGGTGTTCCGCTTGACAAAAACGTGATCCGCAATACACTGCATTGTGCGGACATTATGGGCCAAACAGTCAATAAATTAGTGAATGGCGAATCCATAAAAAATATCGGTATCCCCGATGTCAGTTATATTGAAAAAAACGCCCTGCGCCCCTTACTTGGACAAACCTGGATTGAAGGCCAGATCATTTTTATTGATAATTTCGAAAATGTCATTGTCAATATTACCCGGGAACAGTTTGAACAACAACGGAAAGGAAGGAGTTTTAAGATCATATTCAAAAGAGATGAAGTGATAGACCGCATTAGCGAAAGTTATGCCGATGCTTACGAGGGGGAAAAACTGGCTTTATTTAATAGTGCGGGTTATCTTGAGATTGCGATCAATAAGGGCAATGCTGCCGGTTTATTCGGGTTAAAGGGATATTCTGAAAAAACCAGCAAAATTTCCAACATTATGCAAACCCGGCTTTTTTATGAAACAGTAAGAATCTTTTTTGAATAATTCACCGGATACACATGACCACGCTCCTTTCCGGGGACAAACCGGGCAGGGGAAACGATGGAACGCCCCTGGCAGATTGACTTCCCTGGCAGTCTATAGCACACATCAGCTTTCCAGCTTTTCTTCCAAAAATCTTAAATCTGAAACCTCCCTTCAGAAATCTACAATTGAAACCCTATTTTTGCGTTCCTCCGCTGGCTTTTGGAGAAAATCAACCATTTATGAACTTCAGAAAAGTTAATAATATTACCGGATGGGCTGTAGGTTTGATTGCTTGCACCACGTATCTGCTGACCCGGGAAGCTTCCGGAAGTTTTTGGGATTGCGGCGAATTCGTTTCCAGCGCCTATAAATTGCAAAATCCACATCCACCGGGAGCCCCGATGTTCACCTTATTAGGCCGTTTCTTTATTATTTTATTTGGGGATAGCCCCACGGCTGCAGCGCGCGCCGTAAATATGATGAGTGCCCTCGCCAGTGGCTGCACCATATTGTTTCTCTTCTGGACGATTACCCATTTTGCCCGCAAGATGTTCGTAAAAGCGGGTGAAAACCTAAACGACCAACAACTATTCACTGTTATGACTGCCGGCGTAGTGGGCTCACTGGCCTATTGTTTCAGCGATTCATTCTGGTTCAGTGCAGTTGAAGGCGAAGTATATGCGCTATCTTCTTTTTTTACTGCCGTTGTGTTCTGGGCGATGTTGAAATGGGAGCACGCCGATGAGCGTGCCGGTACAGATCAGGCTGCAAGAAACCGGGCCGACCGCTGGATTATTTTCCTGTTTTTTATGATGGGGTTATCCATTGGAGTACACTTATTAAACCTGTTGACGATTCCGGCCGTTGTGTTAATTTATTACTACCGGCGCTATAACCATAGCGTTAAAGGAGTGATCCTCGCATTTATTGTTGGGTGTATTCTTACCGGCATTGTCCAGGTCGTGGTTATTCAATGGTCCATCAAACTGGCGGGCCGTTTTGACATATGGTTTGTAAATGGTTTTGGCCTTCCTTTCTTCTCAGGATTTATTTCCTTCTTTATTTTACTGGCCGTGTTAATCTGGCTGGGACTTCGCCTGGCTGATAAGAAAAGCTGGTCATTTCTCCGGTTAGGTTTATGGAGTTTTACCTTCATTATGATTGGCTACTCGACCTATGTCACCTCTTTGATACGTTCCAATGCCAATACGGCCATTGACATGAATAATGTCGACAACCCGATGAACCTTGTATATTGGCTGAGCCGTGAGCAATATGGTACACAACCTATATTATACGGGCCTCATTTTGCGGCACAATATAAGGCCGACCCTGATAATCCCCGTTATGTGGCGTTGAAAGACGGGGAGATGAAATATGTGAAAGGGAAAGATAGATATCTCGAGATAGGACGTGACAAGGAACCACTGTATGAAGATAAGGA
>JAOQAL010000523.1 GCA_025963615.1 Chitinophagaceae bacterium
GACGCTATTGATTACGCATTAAAGGCTTTGGATTATAACAAGTACAATTTATCTGCACAGGCTTTGTTGGTTAGCTGTTACCGGAGAATTGGAAATTCAGATCAGGCGCTGAATAGGGCAGATCAGTTACTGAATATAGATCCTTTGAACCATTATGCACGCTTTGAAAAGTATTTGTTAGATAGTTCTACATCGTCCCTGTCTATTTTCAAAACTTCGATTACCAATGAGTTTCCGCAGGAGTCATATGTTGAAATAGCGGCAACCTACCTGGATGCGGGATTAGAAAAGGAAGCAGTGAAGGTTTTAGAGACAGCTCCCCGGAATGCCATGGGCTGCTATTGGCTCGCATTTCTTAAAAGAAATCTATCACCGAAAGAAAGCATCTCTTTATTACAGGAAGCCGACCGGATGTCTCCGGCATTTGTTTTCCCTTCCCGCTACGAAGAAATACAGGTATTGCAATGGGCTGCTGACAACATTCAGTCATGGAAACCCAGGTATTATCTTGGATTACTTTACTGGAGTAATCAAAGAAAGGATAAGACGGAGGAGTTGTTCAGCCAGTGCGGTGACGAACCGGGGTTTGCACCTTTTTATATAGCCCGGGCGGTTTTACATTTTCAGGATAGTGTAAAGAAAAAATCCGTACTGGAAGACCTTAACCGGGCCGTGCAGTATGAACCGCTTGGGTGGAGGAACTGGCATTACCTCAATTTGTTTTATTTAAATAATAAAGATTATATCCATGCGGTCCAGGTTTCCCGCAAAGCGATAAAAAATTTTCCTGAAAATCCAGTTATTAAAATAGGGTACGCAAAGGCGTTACTTTACATGGGAAATTATAAAGAATGTATTGCTGTGCTTAATAAAACATTAATATTACCACAGGAGAGCGCCAGGGAAGCGCATGATCTTTATGAAGTGGCCAATTTATCAGAAGCAATGGAGCAAATCAAGAACAAAAATTTCAACCCCGCGTTAAAATATATTCACGAATCGGAAAAATGGCCGGAGCACCTGGGAACCGGAGAACCTTATGATCCGGATAGCCGCTTACAGAATTACCTGGCTCTTTACTGCAATGAACAACTAAAGAAAAAAGGGGAGGCAGACCAGGTTCGGAATTCTATCATCACGTATACCGGACAGCATTGGCCGGCGGCATCGCACCCGGCAAACAATTATGTGGGGATATTGATGTTAAAAAAAGAAGGTAAAGAAGCAGCCGGAACTTTATTAATGGATGGCTGGATAAAGCAACTGGATTCATTGCAGCGATGGAGAATATCATCGGCATTATCTTCAGCTCCTTTACAATGGATAACGGCTGATTTTTATAACAAGTCATCAGATGAAAAAGATAATTTAGAAAAGCAGTGTTACCTGAATGATGCAGATTTTAAGATGCGGATATTTTTAACAGCCAGGAAAATGATATCGGGCAAATAACACGAGCAGCGGGAGGATTGCCGCCAGCGCCTTAAACTGCGCGTAATGATGCAGGTTATTCCGGTCCGGTTTTTAGTCCGGTAAAAATTGCCATTCGTTCAAAGGGGGTTTCAGGCAATGATCAGTTCAATGTCAGCATCCTGCAGGTGCTTGCGGTCCGCATCGCTGATAGCAGCATCGGTAATGACCTTATCAATTTTACTCAGCGGGCAGAAAAGCGATAAGCTTCTTTTATTAAACTTGGTTGAATCCGCTAAAACGATCACTTCCCGGGCGATATTGATCATTATTTCATTCAGGTGCGCTTCATCGATGTTCGGAGTATAAACACCTACCTGGGTATCAAATCCATCAGCCCCGATAAAGGCCTTATCCACCGATAGATTCAATAGATTTTTTTCAGCCATCGGCCCCACCAGCGACATGGAATTTTGCCGGAGATAACCACCGGGTATGATAATCGTTGCTTTGACATTGGCCAGCAGGTTCACGATGTTCATGGCATTGGTTACCACATTGAGCGATTGCAATTCAGGAAGATTTCTGACTAATTCGGCGGTCGTGGTACCGGAGTCTATTATAATGGTATCTCCTTCCCTTATCATCTGGGCCGCTCTTTTGCCGATTTCAGTCTTTTGTCTCAGGTTTAGTTTCACTTTATCACTTAAAATGCGATCGAATCCAACATTCCGGTCAATATTCATGGCTCCGCCACGGGCCCGCACTAATAGATTTTTCTTTTCAAGCTGTTCGAGATCCTTGCGGATAGTAACTTCACTTACTTTAAATTCCTCGCTTAGTTCATGGATAAAGATTTCGCCTTTTTCACGGATCGATTGAATGATGTGGTTTCTTCTGCCAACAGTTGAATTCTTGGTGCCTCTTCCCATAAGAATAAAAATATTTATGTGAAAGTAAATTAAACACGGATGAATCTAAGAAATAATAAAAAAATAAAAAGAAATATCAAATGAAACATAGTAAAAGTAAAAAAGTTGTTTTACATTTGTTATTATTGATTTTTACCTATGATTTTTGGATTTACACAAAACGAACTTATTGAAACTGGGGGGTATCATACTGCCAGTGAGATTTGGCAACAACCCGATTTATGGC
>JAOQAL010000538.1 GCA_025963615.1 Chitinophagaceae bacterium
GAGCTCAATGCCTGTAAACAACATCCCAATATGATGTTTATAAGCAGGATCCGGAAAGGCTGCCGCCATCTCCATCGTGTTGTCATAAAGTTTTATGTTTTTTGGAAAAGCGAAATAAGCCTCATTGATTTTTTCCAGGGCTTTATCATCGGTTGCAAGGCCGGATGCGATTGCAATGGCGCAGGTGTTATTATTGGTGATTTTATTGTTATAAATTTCTACGTCGGAAACTGCTAAAACGATGACACCACTGCCGGGCGAGGCATTGCCAACTCCAGAACTGGTGCCGAAACTGCCGGCCTTCGCAAAGTTCTTTTCATTATTATCATGAAGATAATTGTTGTAAGCTTTTACATGGCCACCCCGTTGGGAAAGTCCCGGCAAATCAAAAACCAGGAAACCAGCGGTATTGCCATAAAATTCATTATTATAAACTTCTGCATTGGACGTGTTTTCAATTTCGCAACCCGCAACATTTTTATAAGCCTTGCAATTTCTTACAATGGCGCCCTGTGTCTGGCCAATATAAATGCCTGCATCGGATGCACCTTCAGCATAACTGTTTTCTACGAGTACATTTTTACATAACACGGGATAAATGGCATAGCCGCCATTATTTGAATCGCCTGCTTTTTGCCAGATGGCATGCAGGTTGGAAATAATGACATTTTCGCTTTTGGTTATTTTTATTAAATCACCTTTGGAATCACGGAGCGTCATGCCATCAATGGTAAAGCCTTTGACGCCCGTAACACGAATGCCTTCGCCACCCTGTGTCTGCGATGAAAAATCCAAAATGGTTTTATCATGTCCCGCACCTTTTAAAAGAATGTGCTTTAATTGAGCCAGACTCAGGTTATCGAATTGGTAGATGCCTGGTTTTAACTCGAAACAACTGCTGTCCTTCGCTGTTAAAAAAGCTTCCACAATTTTGCTTTCATCACCCGGATTAAAACTTAGTCGTATGGTATATCCATCCTTAGGTTTAGTGGTATCCGTAGGGTTGCAGGCCAAAAGAAAACAAAAGCAGGTAACTATTACCGTTGAAAATAATACAATCAGTGATTTCCGGTTCATGTGGTTATTTTTTAAAAGTAAATTCAGGCAAGGGACGATTTTTAATTTTCTCCACTTTTGGTGGAAATGAGCTATAGATGCGTAAAGCCTTCACCTAAGTATTGTATTATATCACCCGCCAGCAGGGCTTCCATGGATAATTCCTTTGCGGCGATATCACCGGCCAGGCCATGCAGATATACGCCCAAGACCGCCGCATTAAAAGCAGGATATCCCTGGGCGAGTAAACCAGTCAGGATACCAGTCAGCACATCTCCACTGCCCGCCGTTGCCATTCCTGCATTGCCAGTATTATTAAAAATATATTTTGCGTCTGGCGAAGCGATAAAACTATGGTGGCCTTTCAATACGATTACTACATTGTATTCCTTAGCTTTTTGCATGGCAAGCTGAATGCGTTCAAAATCATTGGCGGAAGGACCGAATAAACGTTCAAATTCTTTTGGATGCGGTGTGATGATCGAATTGGCAGGTATTATTTGTAACAAATCCTTTTGCGAAGCAATTATATTCAAAGCATCAGCATCCACAACAACAGGGCTGTCACAGGAAGTAAAAATTTCCCGCAACATGGTTTTGGTTTCCGAAGCAGTACCAATGCCTGGACCAATTCCGAGCGCATCAAATTTTGAAAGATCGTCTTCAATCTTAGTATTGAATGATGAATTAAAATCAGTAGATACCATCGCTTCCGGTACCGTTGACTGTACTATTTGGTAACCACAGGCTGGCACATGACAGGTAAGTAAGCCAGCGCCGCTACGCAAACAGGATTTTGCCGAAAGGACGGCAGCGCCAATTTTTCCATAACTTCCTGCTACCAGCAGGGCATGTCCGAAAGTTCCTTTATGCGCAAAACGGTTTCGTGGTTTATAAATCGAATGAATGATATCCCAATCAGCAATAGCCAGCAAATTGTCAGTAGAACGATAGAACTGCGGGTGAAGGCCTATATCAAGCAAATGAATTTTACCAATGAATTCTGCATTTTCAGCTACCAGGAAGGCCGTTTTGTAACACTGAAAGCTTAGTGTATCATTCGCTTTGACAGCTATATTCCCTTTCGATGATTGATCCGTAAATAAACCGCTTGGAATATCGATAGCCATAACGCCGCAACGGGAATGATTGATATGGGCGGCTAATTTTGCGGTTATTCCTTCCAGTGGGCGGTTCAATCCCGCCCCGAACAACGCATCGATGATGATGGCCGGCGGATTGAGTTCGTGAAAGTTTTCTTCCGTCTGGATATAACGGATATCTGCCCTGGTCTGGTGCAGCCTGGCCAGGTTAACCTGGAACTCTGCCGTTCCCATATACCCGGATTCGATAATATAGACTGTAACGTTGCAAAATAATTCTGCCAGCATCCGGCCTATTGCCAAACCATCGCCGCCGTTATTTCCTTTCCCGCAAAAGATTATAAAAGGATGGGAGAGGAGTTCATTTTGTTTAATCCATTCAACGCACATGCCTGCCGCTCTTTCCATGAGGTCAATGGAACTGATGGGTTCATGCTGAATGGTGAATTGATCCCATGCCTTGATTTCTGCGGCATTAAAAATTTTCACGGTAAAAATTTCTACCTAAAGTAGCCAAAGAAATCGCAAATAGAATAAACGGGGGCTTATTTTTTTGCCGATAGTGTTAGTTCTGCCGCTGAAACTCCGGCATAGGTTTCGTTTTTTGAACTCTGTTGTCCTGGAATTTCCTGGCTTGTAAGTCTATCTTCATCCTCATCCGGAGATTGTTGCATATACTCTCCGAAAATATCATAGGCTTTCTTGGCTGATGAATAAATATTGGAGTTGTATTTATTGCCAATTATGATGATCGTTGCCTTTTCATTGGGTAATCGGGCAAATGCAACATTCGTTCCATGCCAGCGTCCGTTATGGTAAATAATTTTTTTGCCATTTTTCAACATTAATAAACGCCAGCCTAAACCATAGTTATGGACCGAAGGTTTTTCATTGCTGTAAGGGGTATAGGCGGAATCAAGTAAAGCCTCACCAATAACCTGACCGGAAGAAACAGCGATATCCCATTTTAATAAATCCCGGGGAGTTGTATAGACATTCTTATCACCGTAGGTTTCGTCAAGAAAATCTGGCTTCCAGTAACGGCCCCGCGCATCGAAAGAAGGTGTTAGTTTTGCAACATCAGCAGGAGTCGCTATCCAGGTATCCGCCATCATTAAGGGGTCAAAAATTTGCTTTTTCATATAAGCAGGGAAGGATTGCCCTGTTAGCTTTTCAATAATCAATGCCAGCAATACATAGTTGGTATTGGAA
>JAOQAL010000553.1 GCA_025963615.1 Chitinophagaceae bacterium
AATGGCCATTGAAGTATGACGTTTTGTAAGCCCGTTTCTTCCCGTACTTCCCGTACGGCACATTGTTCCAGCGTCTCGCCGTTATCCTGTTTCCCTTTTGGCAAGTCCCATTTGCCACGCCGGAAGATCATAAGTAATTCATCTTTTTCATTGACAATGAATCCACCACCAGCGTGTATTACGGTGAATTTTTTCCAGAATGCTTTCTTTAACGCTGCCAGGTCGGTATGCAGGAAAACACCCGCGTGAATTTTTGCTTGCTGCATTTCGTGAATCATGGATTTGACCGTATGCGAATTCAGTTCATCAATAAAGACAGCATCATCATGATGAACATAAGGCCCAATCATTTTATCTATCGTGTCGCACAAAAAAAGGGGCTTATCGTCGAAATAAATTTTGATATACATGGAAAGGAGGGTTTATAGTTTGTGGTTTATAGTTTCGTGCTGTCGGAACAATCATTCGGTTAGCAATCCCTGTAACAACGCAATATACCATGAACTGCATTCATCCGATTGTTTTAAGCAACACACTACAGGTAAATTTACGGTTCAGAAACGCATACCTCATACCCCATAAACCTCAAACTACAAACTTTTCTTTTATCTTCGCCACATGACCGATGCGAAAATTGTAGCTGAAAAACTGCTCCAGGTAAATGCCGTAAAATTAAACCTGAAAGAACCGTTTACATGGGCTAGTGGCTGGAAAAGCCCTATATATTGTGATAACCGCAGGGTACTGTCTTTTCCGTTTATCCGCGATTTTATCAAATCCGAATTATGTAACGTGATTTTTGAAAAATTTCCCGACGCAGAGCAGTTAGCCGGGGTGGCTACCGCAGGAATCGCCTGGGGAGCTATTGCTGCCGACCAGTTAAAACTACCTTTTATTTATGTAAGACCAAAACCCAAAGAACATGGAATGGGCAACCAGATAGAAGGTTATTTTGAAAAAGGGCAGAAAACAATTGTTATTGAAGACCTGGTATCGACAGGCAAAAGCAGTTTGCAGGTAGTAGAGGTATTAAAGGCTGCTGGTCTTGACATTGCAGGCATGGTATCAATATTTACGTACGATTTCCCCATTGCGAATGAAGTGTTTGCCAAAGCAGGTGTTCCTTATCATCCATTAACCAATTATTCTACCCTTATTGAACTGGCTGTAGAAAAAGGTATTGTAAAAAAGGAGGAACAGGAAATTTTGTTAAAATGGAGGGATGATCCTTCGAACTGGAAAGGAATTTTGTAATTTGTATCTGCTGATTTTGAATCAAATTCTTCTTTATGAAACCACTAATTCTTTCTTTCCTGATGATTTGCAGTATTTCTTTCGCAGCATCCGGCCAGGTGAAAAGGGTAGAGACTGCAAAGATTAAAACTCCAACGGTACAATGCCAGATGTGCAAAGATAAAATTGAAACCTACCTGAAGCGGTATGATGGTATCGGCGTAGTACAGGTAAATTACCGGACCAAAGAAACCACGGTAAAATATTATACAGACCGCATCAATATAGAAGAAGTAAAAACCGCCATCGCCAATGCCGGCTATGATGCAGATGATGTGCCTGCCAACCCAGATTCCTATAACCGCCTGCCCATTTGCTGTAAAAAACCGGAAGACGGCGGCGGCAAAAAAAAGCAATAATACTTCCGGTTAAGAATATTTTATTTTTCGCTCACTGAGAATTTTTCATGCAAGGCAATTACCTGCGGGATAACGGGATGTTGCCCATCATTGTGAATGATAAAATCACATAGCTTCATTTTTATTTCATCATCCACCTGTCGATTTATTCTTTTGATTACTTCTTCCCGGGTAGCGTGATCACGGTCCATGACTCTTTTTATGCGCAATGACTGTGGTGCATATACGCCAATTATGTAATCGAGATTTTCTGCCGACCCGGATTCAAATAATAAAGCCGCTTCTTTAATAGTATAGGGCCCTTTTTGGTTAAGCATCCAGATTCCGGCGTCACGGATCGTAACCGGATGTACCAGGGAGTTCAATAATTCCAGTTTGTAATTATCATTAAAAACCTGTTCCGCCAGATAGTTTCGGTTCAATTGATTATCCGTGTAACTTTGGTCGCCAAAATGTTTTTTTATGCCGGCTTTCAGTTCTTCATCGGTATTCATTAAATTTTTTGCCGCTTCATCCGCATAGTACACTGGAATACCCAACACTTCAAAAATTTTCGCTACCGTGCTTTTGCCACTGCCAATACCGCCTGTAAGACCAATGTGAAGTGCCATAATAGAATTAAGGTTTAGCTGATTTATCCGATCAAAATAAAAAAACCTCCGCAGCAGTAAAGTTTATAAAAAAAGAGGAAACCTGCTATAACAAGTTTCCTCCTGATCTTTTTAATCCTGTAAATCGTAGTCTCTTACTTCTTTTCGGCTGTTCCCACTTTATTCAACTGGTTAGTCCATTCAAGACTGATAGAGCTTTTTTCAATTTTCAGGTAACTGCCGGGATTTATTTCAAGGCTCAATGTGCCATCCTCATTCACTTTATTAATAGTGCCATGAATGCCTGCAATAGTTACTACTTTATCGCCTTTCTGAAGATTTTCAATAAATGATTTTTGCTGTTTAGCTTTTTTGGCCTGCGGGCGGATAAAGAATAACCAGAATACCACGATCATCAATCCTAAAAAGATAAACTGAAATCCGCCCATTCCGGGTGATTGCGATGCCTGTAATAA
>JAOQAL010000558.1 GCA_025963615.1 Chitinophagaceae bacterium
CCGGATTGAACTTTGTAAAAAATAATAATTTACAAGGAAACAATCCGGGTTTTAGTCTCAGCAATGGTGCCGGTAAAGGGTTATATCCATACGCAAGATTGGTTGACGACAATGGGAACCCCATCAATTTAATTGAAAACAATAACACAGGATTTGTCCAAAAAGCGCAGGCAGCTGGTTTACAGGACTGGACATATAACCCGATTCAGGATATTAACAACACAAGGAACACGAATAATATCACCGACATTGTAGCCAATGCCGGGTTAAGATACAATATTATTGATGGCCTTAATTTTGAAGTAAAGTATCAATACGAAAGCCAACAAACTCTTGGTAATAAAAATTACGGGCCACAATCGTTTTATGCCCGTAACCTTGAAAATCAATTTGCGCAGGTAGCAAGCAATAATAGCGTGTCTTATCCGATTCCGCTCGGTGCTATTGTCGATTTGAATAATTCGGAACTAAGCACCCATCAGGGCAGGGCGCAATTAAACTTCCAGAAGAGTTTCAATAAAAAAAATGAAATTACTGCAATCGCCGGTTGGGAAATAAAAAACATAAAAGTGAATTCCAATGCAAACCGGTATTATGGTTACGATAGCAATATAAGCACTGTCAACAACTTCATTAATTACAACCCTCAATTCACCCAATATGACAATATTTATAATGCTCTGAATATACCAAATTTTGATGCAATTTCGGGAACGCTGAACAGGTACTTATCTTATTATGCGAATGCCTCTTATAGTTACGATGGACGATATATCATAAGCGGTAGTGCCCGACAGGACGGATCAAATCTATTTGGGGTAAAGACCAATCAAAAAAGTGTCCCGTTATGGTCAACTGGTATTGCATGGGTTATAAATAGGGAATCCTTTTATAATAGTTCATGGTTACCTGAATTGAAAATACGGGCTACCTATGGATTGCAGGGAAATGTCTATACCCAGGCATCGGCATACGCAACTGCAACTTATAAAACATCAAGAGGAACCGGATTACCGGATGCGGTATTACAAAATCCACCCAATGACCAATTGAGATGGGAAAAGAATGGCACTTTCAATATTGGAGTAGATTTCGCCTTTAAAAATGACATTATTTCCGGCAGCATCGACTACTACAGGAAAAATTCCAATGATTTAATGGCATATGCGCCTGTTGACCCAACAATTGGTATAACAAATACTGGTGGTGCAAGCCGGTTTTTCGGCAATGTCGCAGGTATGCATAGCAATGGGATTGATTTTACCTTAAATGCCAATATATTAAAAGGCAATTTTAAATGGAGCAGTACTTACACATTGAGTTATGCAAATCCGAAGGTTACTACCTATGACATGCCGGTATCTCCGATAGGCAGCAGTTATGTAACTTCCGGCTTAATTAACCCTGTCGTAGGTAAATCCATCTACGGGTTATATAGTTATCAGTGGGCTGGGCTTGATCCATTGAACGGGAACCCGCAAGGCTATTTACACGGCAAGCTTTCAACCGATTATGCATCTATTTTGGCACAAACCCCTTTAGATAGCATGGTTTATAAGGGGCCTGCCATACCACCCCTGTTTGGGTCATGGAGGAATACATTTTCATTTAAAAATGTTTCTTTATCTATTAATATCAGCTATCAATTCGGTTATTATTTCAGGGCGCCATCTATTAATTACTGGCAGTTATTCACTACTTGGACGGGAAGCAGTGATTATGCCAACCGTTGGCAAAAGACTGGTGATGAAAAGACGACGTATGATACTTCCATGATTTATCCTGCCAATTCGAGCCGCGACCAATTTTATACTTATTCGGACGCGTTAATGCAGAAAGGCGACCATATCAGGCTGGAGGATATAACACTAAGCTATGATTTTGCGAAAGCTGCATGGAAAAGATCACCATTTAAAGAAATAAAGGTTTATGGGTACGCCTCCAACCTGGGCTTACTGTGGAAGGCCAATAAACTGGGTTTAGATCCCGACTACCTTAATTTTCCAACGGCTGGTAAAAGCTTTGCAATAGGTGTCAACCTGATTTTTTAAAAAATATTCAACAGATATAACTATAACTGACTAATAAAATGAAAAAGATATTTTTTTACTGCCTGAGTATTTTAGTGCTGATTGGATGCAAAGATAAATTTCTGGATGTTAAGCCCAGTGATTCCCTTGTCGTTCCAACAACATTAAAAGATTTTCAGGCTATACTCGACGATGAAATCTATATGACGGGTTACAGTGGGCAGGGGCCGTTTACGGCATTACTATTTATCGGAACTGATGAATTTTATTTAGCCCCAAGCACCTATAATACTTTCCCTATCCAATACGCGAAAAACGCCTACGTATGGGAAAATGTCAATCTTTATTCAGGCCAGACAAACGTTAATGATTGGGCATACCCCTATGCAACGGTATATTATGCAAATGTTGTTTTAGATGGGCTGGCAAAAATTACGGAAACAGCATCAAATGCCAATGATTATAACAACATCAAAGGAAGCGCACTTTTTTACCGGGCGAATGCATTTTATCAATTAGCTCAAGCTTTTGCACAACCATATAATCCGGCTTCTGCCCAAACAGACCTGGGAATCCCTATTCGCCTGACTGCAAGTGTGTCTGAAAAAAATTCAAGGGCAAGTGTCGCGCGAACCTATGATCAGATTAAAGGTGATCTTGAAACGGCACTGCCCCTTCTTCCGCAGAAACCGTTGTTTAATACAAGGCCATCAAAAGCTGCTGTGTATGCTTTGCAAGCAAGGATGAATCTTGGAATGGAAAATTATACGCAAGCCTTGCAAGCTGCTCAAAACTGCCTTGCCATACAAAGTAACCTTTTGGATTTCAATACTCTTACCGCAACAGCATCTATGCCAATGCCGACGCCTGTTCAAAATAGCGAAATTATTTTAAGCGGTTGGATGCAAAGTCAGCCTTTAGTCCAATTTGTTGGGACAAGTACTGGTATTGTTGATAGTACACTTTACCCACTTTATTCTGACGGCGACTTAAGGAAAACGGTATGCTTTCAATCTGGCTCCGTATCAAATACTAAACTTTATAAAGGCTATTTTACGAAAAGCTCAGTACCATTCGCAGGGTTTGCAACCGATGAAGTTTATTTGGTAAAGGCTGAATGCCTCGCCAGACAGAGCGATGCTCCGGGTGCAATGGATGCGCTCAATACATTGTTGAAATCCAGATGGAAAACCGGACTATTTGTTCCACTTACGGCTTCTTCCGCTGATAACGCTTTAGTGACTGTACTTACAGAGAGACGCAAAGAACTTTTTAATCGTGGTACCCGATGGACTGACTTAAAGAGGCTGAATAAAGATAGCCGCTTTGCCAAAACGCTATACCGTAATCTTAATGGTAAACAATACGCATTAGCTCCGGGTGATCCACGTTATACATGGCAAATCCCCGACAATGTGATAGGCTTTAATCCTGGTATGCCACAAAATCCGCGTTAATATGGATAATCAAAATCAAAAGGAAATACTTAGTTGTAATGTTGTAATAACATTCTTGTTCCTTTTTTTAATGAGCTATGTAGGATATGCCCAAACAAGAATAATATCCCGTGTTAAAATTGGTAACAAAGTTCCGGAAATTACAATTCCTACTGTAATTAATTATAGTCAGCCATCCGTTAAACTCTCTGATTTTAAGGGGAAATTATTGATTCTTGATTTTTGGTCTATTTGGTGCGGTGGTTGTATTCATGCACTTCCCGAATTAGAGAAACTTCAAAAGAAGTATCAGGACAGAGTTGTGATATTGCCGGTGGCTTTCACTCGTTCAAAATCTGAAGTATCGGCATTTTTTCAAAAAATGAAAAAAAATGATCGTGACATATCTTTGCCAAGTGGAATCTATCCAACCATGCAAAATGAGTTGTTGACGTTGTTTCCTTGTTATGGTTTTCCAATGGAAGTATGGATTGACGAAAATGGTAAGCTGCTCGCTATTTCTGATTCTTTTTACGTGACGGATTCAAATATCGAAAGGGCAATAAAACATGTAGGGTTTTCTTTGCCTGTCTCTGAACTTATGCCCAAACCTGAAGTTATTGCTGTGGTAAAAAAGCAACCGGATACAAAAAAGGATACAGTTTTATTCTTTTCCAAAATATCCGGTTATTCTGATACTGTACCTTTAGGCAAAAGGAATCTTCTGATAAGAAACAAAAGAGATCGGGTTACACGGTTAACGATGCTTAATGCATCCATTGTTGATTTGTTCCGGGCTTCTTACGGAAGGAAGGTGGTAAACAATGATAGCTGGGTATCGGCTGAATTTGCGGATAGCAGCAGGGCGTTCTTCCCTGTGTATGACACTGCATTTTACACGAATCTCAAAAAGGACACCTACTGTTATGAAATGGTTTTACCAAAGACCAGTTCTTACGATGATGCGCTGGCATTAATGAATACTGAATTAAGTGCTTATTTCGGAATTCAATCATCAATAGAAAAGCGTCCTACCTTGTGTTATATATTAAGGAAGATCACTCAGGACTTTAGCCTGACAACAAAAGGGGAGCCTAATATTGAAAAATATGATGCATCCATTGGAAATGTGAGATTGCGGAATGCTCCTATTCATTCATTGATCATGTTTATGCAGTCGGAACTTTATACGAAAGGGTCAAATGTGATACCTGTAGTTGATGAAACAGGTTACACTGCCAATATCGACATTGACTTAACATTAATAAAAAAGAACGACGTTGGACATGTAAATGCCATTTTGATGAAATATAACCTGTGTTTGGAACAA
>JAOQAL010000571.1 GCA_025963615.1 Chitinophagaceae bacterium
AGCTCGTAGGGTGAGGCGATTTAGGCTGGTAAAGAGTTTCATCTGTTTTACCGGACAATAATGATGCTGGATGCTGGATCCTTATTTCTTTTCCAGGGTGGGATAGCTAATTCCCAACTGTTCCAGGTAGGTTTTATACTTGGCCGGATTGTAATAATATTTTTTCATCTGCTCCCGGTACCTGGCCATGATTTCTGTATTGAGATATGTGGCTGGCGGGTCATTGGCCGTAATAAATGGCATGTATTTTACATTCTTCGTCTGTACATTGATGAAATAATTTTTTGCACTGTCTATAATTTTAGGTGTGGTGAAAATATCAATCAAGGTCAGCGCTGTTGCTTTGGCACCAGCTAATGTGCCTTTGTGCGCAATGGGTGTTGCCATGGCAATGGCATCTGCCCAATGATGACCCTTGGTGCCGGGAATATTGGCAGGATACCAGAGAACTATTGTTGGCACATTCCATGAAATATCTGCGATATCATCAGAGCCACCGCCCCATGAAAATGGCGCCGAGCCTGTAATGGTATCCACTTTATTTTTCAACCCGTCAACCGGTTTTCCTTCTTCATCAATCTTGGGCGCCTCCACTAATTTTTGAACGGCTGCGGCCAGTTGCCGGTCCGCATCCGTCCACACCGGCATGCCTACTTTTTTTATATTGGTGTACATGGCTTCCGCAAGGGGTTTATTAAAATGCCCGGGCCAGGCAGTACCCAAAACCTGGTATTTCATTTTGGTATCGGTCATCATCGCCGCACCCTGGGCAATCCGGAGGCCGGCATCATACACCATTTTGATATCCTCGTAATTTCTTTCCCTGAAAAAATACCAGACACTGGCTTTGGATGGCACCACATTCGGTTGATCGCCACCGTCAGTAATTACATAATGCGACCGCTGGGTTGGTTTCAAATGCTCTCTTTTAAAATTCCAACCTGCATCCATCAACTCCACCGCATCCAGGGCACTCTTGCCTCTCCATGGCGCACCGGCGGCATGGGCTGCTTCCCCATCAAAAGAAAATTTTACGGATACCAGTCCATTCATGCCCGGGTCACCATAACCTACAGCAAACGCTCCACCAACATGCGTGAAAATGCAGGCATCTACATTTTTAAAATATCCGTCCCGGATATACCAGGCTTTGCTGCCCAGCAATTCTTCGGCAACGCCGGGCCATATAATAATGGTTCCGGCCATGTGATTTTTCTGCATTAATTCTTTCATTGCGATGGCCGCATAAATAATTACTGCCTGTCCTGAGTTATGACCTTCCCCATGACCTGGAGCACCTTCTACGATCGGATCTTTATAGGCAACACCCGGCTTTTGCGATGCTTTCGGGATGCAGTCAATATCACTGCCCAATGCGATCACGGGACTACCACTTCCCCATTTGGCAAGCCAGGCAGTGGGTATTCCCGAAATACCCTTCTCCACATTGAATCCATTTTTGCTGAGTATGTCTGTGATGTATTTCGAGGTCTCAATTTCCTGAAAACCCAGTTCGCCAAAACTGAAAATCATATCGACCATCTCCTGCACATTTTTTTCTTTTGCAGAAACGGCTGCAAGCGCCTCTTTCTTCAAGCCTTCTATAAATAACGAGTCATAAGATTTTGCGGTCTGCGCTTTTGCAACGTGAAAGAAAAATAAGGCGCCCGTGATGAAAATAAAACGGGCAGCCCCTTTGGCAGCTTTTTGGTTTGTCTGTCTCATGTGTGGGGTTTGTTCAAATATAAAACAACTGGGTGGTTTTACTGAAAAGGCGAACACCAAAGAAGCTAAAAAATATGGCCGTTGTTTTGAAGAGAATAATTGACCGTTGGAAAAATAAAACAAAGAAAGTTGAGTACCTTTCTTTAGAATTTTCAGGCTCATAGCGCAGACTCAATTAACCCACTGCCGTCCAGACTATCCCTGGTTGGGTAGTTACCTGGTTTGTGCAGGCGGTTTAGCAGGGATGACGGGGACAAACGAAAAAAAGTAACCAATACCATTAACCTAATAATTAAATATGAAAAATTCAAGACGATCTTTTATCAGGAACAGCCTGGCAGGATCGCTGGCGGCTACTTTGTCCCCTTCATTTACAAATGCAGCAACCGTTCAACTTAAGCCACGCATCAAGCTGAGTATTTCATCCTATTCTTACTGGCATTTTAAAGAGAAGAAATTCCCAATCGAAACGGTAATTGATGAAGCCGCCAAATCAGGTGTAGAAGGTATTGACATACTTCATGTGCAGATGGAGAGTGAAGACAACAGGTATATCCAGCAACTAAAACGCCATGCTTATCTTAACGGTATAACTTTTACCTGCCTTTCCATTCATCAGAGTTTTGTTTCACCAGATAAAGAAGTACTCAGGAAGGAAATAGAACATACCAAAAAATGTATTGAGCTGGCTGCAAAAATGGGTATCCCCTGCCTGAGGTTAAATTCCGGAAGGTGGAATACTATAAAGTCTTTCGATGAATTGATGAAAAACCGGGGTGTGGAACCGATCCTTCCAGGTTACACCGAAGCCGATGGATTCAAATGGTGTATTGATAGCATACAGCAATGCCTGCCGGTAGCCGAAGAATTTGGAGTTTTATTGGCACTCGAAAATCATTGGGGGTTGTGCTCCACGCCTGAGGGACAATTGCGCATTAAAAAAGCCATCGATTCGCCCTGGCTGGGAATTTTGATGGACACCGGAAATTTTCTTGAAAATCCGTATTCGAAATTAGAGATGATTGCACCCTATACCAATTTTGTGCAGGCAAAAACTTATTATGGTGGCGGTGAATGGTATTCCCTGGAGCTCGATTACAAACGAATAATCGACATTCTTCAAAAAGTAAATTACCAGGGCTATATCTCCCTGGAATTTGAAGGCAAGGAAGACCCATTCACCGCTGTACCAAAAAGTATTGAGATGTTAAGAGAGGCCATGCGATGATGCTATGTGTATTAAATAACTATTCATTTCACAAAAAAACATCGCCGAACCTGGATTTTTCCTGGTTTTCAAGATAAATAGTAACAGCTGATTTTTTATTCAATAATAAGAGTGTATGACCCAGACCCGTCAACTCGCTGCTATCGTGTTTACCGACATCGTCGGGTATACAGCATTAATGGGCAATGATGAACAAAAAGCATTTGTGCTGCTGAAAAAAAACAGGGAACTACAAAGGCCAATCATTGAACTATACAATGGCCGTTGGATAAAAGAATTAGGAGATGGTGTTTTGGCGAGTTTTCTCACAGTGACCGAAGCGGTGATGTGTTCCATTGAAATTCAAACAGCCTGCGATCACATTCCCGGGTTGAAACTTCGTATCGGTATTCACCAGGGAGAAGTGGTGTTTGAAAATAATGATGTGTTTGGAGATGGCGTTAATATTGCTTCCAGAATACAGGCCCTGGCGCCCATTGGAGGTATCTGGCTTTCCGAATCTGCCTATCGAAATATTATTAACAACAAAGAAATAAAAACAAAATTCGCTGGAAACCAGCCCTTGAAAAATGTAAAAGAACCCGTTCCCATTTATGAAATAATTATAGATCAAACCAATACTTTAACCGACAGTATGACGAAGGAACCAACTAAAAAATCACCGGAAAAAAGTATTGCGGTGTTACCCTTTGTCAATATGAGTAATGATCCGGAGCAGGAATATTTCAGTGATGGAATGGCTGAAGAAATCCTCAATTCGCTGACCCATTTAAAGGATTTAAAAGTAGCCGGCCGTACTTCTACCTTTCAGTTTAAGGGAAAAAATATTGACTTACGGGAAGTAGGAGAAAAACTAAAAGTAAGGACCGTACTGGAAGGCAGTATCCGCAAACAGGGAAATAAAATCAGGATCACGGCACAATTAATTAATGCGGAAGATGGCTATCATCTTTGGAGTGAAAGATATGACAGGGAGCTGGACGATATTTTCGCTGTACAGGATGAAATCGCTTTGGTAATAACTGAAAAACTGAAAGTGATATTATTAGCCAATGACCGGGAACTCATCACGCAAACATATACCCAAAATACAGAGGCCTATGAGTTATATCTCAAAGGAAAGTATGAATGGGCGAAACGCACCCGCGAAGGATTCCTGAAAAGCATTGATTATTTTAACCAGGCTATCCAGGTGGATCCAAAATACAGCCTGGCTTATGCCGGAATCGCTGACAGCTATACGTTATTATGCGGATACCATATTCTGTCACCTGAAGCCAGTATTCCAAAAGCAAAAATGGCAGCTGAAAAAGCCATATTGCTAAATCCATCACTGGCAGAAGCTGCTGAAGCTACCGGGCATATTGAATTTCTTGTTGACCTGAATTGGGAAAAAGCAGAGGATGACTATAAAAGAGCCCTGCAACTGAATCCGAGTTTTGCAACCGCTTTTCAGCGTTTGGCGTTAATGCTGGCTACAAGGGAAAGATATACCGAAGCTCAGGAACTTATCAAAAAAGCCCAGGAACTCGAACCTCTTTCCAAAATCATAAATACAGATGCCGGATTAATCCACTTATTGATGGGTGAAACCGATAAGGCCATTAACCAATGCGAAGAAGTTTTAGAAATCGATCCGGCTTTCCCAGTTGCCCTTTTCATCCAGGGACTTGCCTATGAACAAAATGAAAGGTTCGAACTGGCGATTGCCAATTTTAAGAAAGGGGCAAAAGCAGCCAACAATAGTCCTATTATTTTATCAGCATTGAGCCATGCATTAGCTAAAAACGGCAACCAGATGGAGGCCATCGAAATGCTGCAAAAACTCGAAAATTCACTGGACGAAAAATATATTTCTCCTTATTGCATTGCAGTCATTTGTGCCGGTCTTGGTAAAAAGGATGAGGTATTTAAATGGCTTAATAAGGCCGTTACAGGTAAATCAGTATGGATGATCCATCTCCATTTCAGCGCCGATCCGCGGTTTAAGGAACTAAAACAAGATATGCGGTTTGTTGAAATTTTTAAGCGAATAAGAATGACGAATGAGAAATAAGAAATGAGAAATAAGGAATGAGAAAGTTAGGGCAAAACACTCACCATTCACTACTCACCATTCACCATTCACTATTCACTATTCACCACCCGATAGCTATCGGGTCACCATTAAACTTCTGCTCACTCCCAATTCCAGCCCTCTCAATTCTGCCAATCCTTTTAATCTTCCGATAGCGGAATATCCGGCGTAGGTCTTTTTATTCAGATCGTCCAGCATCTGGTGACCATGATCAGGCCGCATCGGAATGGATTGTTTTCTTCTGCGCATGAGCAGCACCACTTCCTTCATGATCTCATACATATCGGTATCACCGGCAAGGTGATCGGCCTCATAAAAATTTCCCTCGGCATCTCTTTTGGTATTGCGCAGGTGCAGGAAATGAACATGATCACCAAATCGTTTCAACATTTTTAGCAAATCATTATCAGCCCTCACCCCGAAGGAGCCGGTACAAAAACATAGTCCGTTGGCTGGTGATACCACGGCACTCAACAAATCAGCCGCATCCTGCTCCGTGCTCATGATCCGCGGCAATCCTAATACTGAATAAGGAGGGTCATCCGGGTGGATAGCCATCTTCAAACCACATTCTTCCGCCACAGGAACCACCTGCCGGAGAAAATAAAAAAGATGCTGTTTGAGTTTTGCCGCATCAATTCCATCATAGGTCTTCAACGCTATTAATACCTGCTCCAGGGTAAATGATTCATCACTGCCGGGCAGGCCCAGCATCATGTTGCGAAAAAGAAACTCCTTTTCTGCTTCAGACATTATTTCAAATTTCGCCTTGGCTTTTTTCATTTCTTCCGGTGAATAATTTTTTTCCGCACCCGGCCTTTTTAATAAAAACAAATCAAAAGCTATAAAAGCGATCCGATCAAAATATAAGCCCGTACTGCCATCGGGCAGCCTGTAAGAAATATTGGTACGCAACCAATCCAGGATCGGCATAAAATTATAGGTAACTACTTTTAATCCGCAGGCGGATACATTACGCAGGCTCGTTTTATAATTTTCAATCCATTCCCGGTAATTACCGGATTGCTTTTTAATGTCCTCGTGTACCGGCATGCTTTCAATCACCGTCCAGTCCATGCCGGCAGCTTCAATAACATTTCTTCGCTTACTGATCTCCTCTATAGTCCATACTTCCCCCACGGGAATATGATGAAGCGCTGTCACAACGCCAGCGCAACCGGCCTGGCGGATATCGGCAAGGCTAACCGGGTCATTCGGCCCGTACCATCGCATAGTTTGATGCATCAACATGAGCGCAATTTAATTTTTTAATCCTTTTTATTATAAGTTATCTTGCTATTCTGAAAATTATGGCAAAAGATATTCAATCTCCCGGAACAATTAAGTGGCTGCACGAGGATTTCCTGTTAAAAACAAAAACAGCGCGACAACTATATCATGATTTTGCTGAGCGCCTGCCCATCATTGATTACCATAATCACCTTTCACCGCAACAAATCGCTGATGATAGTTGCTTTGAGAACCTGACGCAGGCCTGGCTTTATGGCGATCATTACAAATGGCGGGCGATGCGCACCAACGGCATTGCCGAAAAATACTGCACCGGAACAGCCAGTGACTTTGAAAAATTTGAACAATGGGCGGCTACCGTTCCGTATACCTTACGAAATCCTTTGTACCACTGGACGCACCTGGAACTGCAGCGATATTTTAATATCAGTGACACGTTGTCACCGCAAACTGGAAAGAAGATCTATGATGAAGGCTCTGAAAAATTGCAATCCAACGAATACAGTGTACGCAACTTGCTGCGCAAAATGAACGTAAAAGTTTTGTGCACTACGGATGACCCCGTTGATTCCCTGGAACATCACCAGAAAATAAAAAAGGATGGCTTTGAAATAAAAGTATTACCTGCTTTTCGTCCCGACAAAGCCATGGATGTGGAAAATGCTGATACATTCAATCAATACGCCGGCAAGCTGGAAAAGGCCGCCGGTATTTCAATCAGTAATTATAAGGATTATCTCGCCGCACTGAAAGACCGCCACGATTATTTTGCATTGAATGGCTGCAGGGTTTCTGATCATGGCCTTGCTGAAATATCCGCGGATGATTATACGGATAGTGAAATAGAAAATATTTTTTCAAAAATCCGCCTGGGCGCTTCTTTGACCCACGAAGAGAAACGAAAATTCAAAAGTGCCATGCTGGTTGTATTCGCGGAATGGGATCATGAAAAAGGCTGGATCCAGCAATATCACCTTGGCGCCTTACGGAATAACAATTCCAGAATGCTGCATCAACTGGGGCCGGATACCGGATGGGACAGTATCGGCGATTTCAGCTATGCACAACCGCTGGCTAAATTTTTAAATCGTTTGGACAATAATAACAAACTCACCAAAACAATCATCTACAATCTCAATCCCGCGGACAATGAAATGATGGCAACGATGATTGGAAATTTTAATGACGGAAGCATTACTGGAAAAATTCAATGGGGCGCTGCCTGGTGGTTTCTTGATCAGAAAGACGGTATCCGCCGGCACCTGGACACCTTATCCAATATGGGTTTAGTAAGCCGTTTTGTTGGTATGCTTACTGATAGCCGCAGCTTTCTTTCCTTTCCGCGACATGAATATTTCAGAAGAATACTTTGTAATGTTTTTGGGAAAGAGATAGAAGACGGCGAACTACCGAATGATGTTGAATGGATCGGAAGCGTGATACAGGATATTTGCTACAATAATACGAAGGGGTATTTTGGGTGGGGAGATGATGGGTGGTAGATGCTGGATGCTGGGTGCTGGATACTGGATGGTGGATGAGTAAGAATAATAATAAACTAACGAATGCAACAGATTGGAAAATACAGGTGGACTATTTGTGGTCTTTTGTTCTTTGCCAGTACGATCAATTACCTGGACCGGGCGGTAATCAGTTTCCTGAAATCAACATTGACGGTTGAAATGCATTGGAATGATGGGGATTATGCCAATGTTGAAATTGCTTTTAAAATAGCCTATGCGGCCGGCCTGTTGTTATCAGGCCGTGTGATTGACAAACTGGGAACGAAAATCGGTTATGCATTGGCGACAGGTCTATGGAGCCTTTCCGCTATCGCTCATTCATTGGCTACCAGCGTACTGGGTTTCGGCGTGGCCCGGGCCGCCCTGGGAGTAAGTGAAGCTGGTAACTTTCCTGCTGCTATAAAGACCGTTGCGGAATGGTTTCCGAAAAAAGAAAGGGCGTTTGCTACCGGCATTTTTAATTCCGGCACCAGCATTGGTGCAATCCTGGCGCCGCTTACGGTACCTTTTATTAATAAACAATGGGGCTGGCAATGGGCCTTTATCATTACCGGTTCTTTCGGCATTATATGGCTGGTACTCTGGTTTATTTATTACGAGGTTCCCGATAAGCAAAAGAAATTAACACAGGCTGAATTTGATTATATCCACAGCGATAAAGATGAAGGACCACCCACAACTGAAACAAATTCACCCAGATTATCCTGGGGAAAATTATTGACCTACAAGCAAACATGGGCCTTTGCGCTGGGAAAACTATTGACTGATCCGATCTGGTGGTTTTATCTTTTCTGGCTACCCGATTTCCTCGAAAGTCAATATGGATTGAAAGGAACTCAATTAGTATTACCAACGGTATTGGTTTATACGATGTCGACTTTTGGCAGTGTTGGTGGTGGCTGGCTCCCCTTAAATTTGATAAAGAAAGGCTGGGCGGTATTCCGGGCCCGCAAAACATCCATGCTTATTTATGCCGTTTGTGTAGTGCCTGTTTTCTTCGCGCAGATTTTAGGGTCGGTGGATATGTGGCTGGCCGTACTCGTTATAGGCATTGCCGCCTCGGCTCACCAGGCCTGGAGCGCCAACATTTTTACAACGGTGTCGGATATGTTTCCCAAGAGTTCTGTTGCATCGGTCACGGGCATTGGGGGAATGTTTGGAGCCGCCGGCGGCATCCTGCTTTCCGCTGCGGTACAAAAAAACCTATTTGTTCACTACCGGGCTATAGGCAAAATTGAAGTGGCCTATTATATCATGTTCGCTGTATGTGCCGGGGCTTATATTATTGCCTGGTTGGTAATGCACGTGTTGGCACCTAAAATGAAACGGATTGATGCGGAAATTGAGTAGTGTATCAGTTTCAATCATTAAGAATATTTGGCTAAAGCCAATCAATCATCATTCCGGTTCCTCTGCTCTAAAGAGCAGGGCAAGTTGACAAATCGAGAATGCGATCCCAATAGTTATCGCATAAATACATATTCTTGTAGACCCTATTCAAGACATTCACCATTCGCTACTCACTACTCACCTTATCAGCCATCCTGTTCTCCTATCATTTTATTAACATGCCTTGTTTCACTCATGAACACATATATAAGGAGTGAGATAAAAATAGATCCCGTGATATACCAGTAGAAATAAGATTCATGGCCAAGCTCTTTAAACCAAAGTGCGATATACTCGGCAGTGCCACCAAAAATAGCTACTGTTAATGCATACGGCAACCCAACACCTAAAGCCCTTACCTCAGCGGGGAAAAGTTCTGCTTTAACAACCGCATTGATACTGGTATAGCCACTGACGATGATCAATGACAGCATCATCAGTGCAAAAATTTCCCAATTGGATACCGCATGACTTAACGCGGTAAGCAGCGGTACTGTAAATAAAGTTCCCGCTATACCGAATGCGAGTAATAGCGGGCGGCGGCCTATTTTGTCGGAAAGACGACCGAAAACGGGCTGCAGCAATGCGAACAACAGCAATGAAAAAAATGATAACAATGTAGATTGCCCTTTTGATACACCTGTTGTATTTACAAGAAATTTCTGCATGTAAGTCGTATAGGTATAAAACGCCAGTGTCCCACCCAGGGTTAGTCCTGCTACGGTAAGAATAGCTTTTGGATGCTTCAGCAATTCCGCCATGGCGTTTTTCTTTATACCCGGTTTTTGTATCACTTCCGTAAAGGCTCTGGTTTCATCAAGGTGGCGACGGATATACAAGGCTATAACCGATAACATGGCGCCAATGACAAAAGGAATGCGCCAGCCCCATTCATGCAATTGCTTATCCGTAAGGAGCCATAACTGCAGTATCAACTGAATCCCTAAAGCCACTAACTGACCGCCTACCAGCGTAACATACTGGAAACTTGAATAAAAACCCCGATGATCGCGA
>JAOQAL010000592.1 GCA_025963615.1 Chitinophagaceae bacterium
TGCGACCCGTCAAACGTAGATAATTTCAGTGAATCTCCTGTTACAACCCCATCCAGGTAACGGTAATCACCCGTGGTGGTAAGAAAAGTCCCGGTTAATTTATTTTTGGTCTGTTTAAAAATGGCAATTGCTTTCTCTATCGTGCCGTCTGCATTACTGAACGAAACAACCCATTTACCGGAAATTAAATTTTGTATACCCCCTTTCTTAAAAGGGAATCGGAAGGCCTGACCTGGAAAAGCTTTAAAAGGCCAATGTTGCGGCTCGGCTTTTGCACCTTTTATCCAAACCCCCTGCAGGCTCCCATCGTTGTTGATCTTTGTAAGAAAAGAAGACTCAAATACCGGCATATTAAATAACAGCGAGTCCCCCTGTAGTTTTACATCCGTGATGCGTATGCGTTCCACATCGTTGATAACGTATAATATCTGTTTGCCGTTTTCTATTGCAGGTTGCAGGTTAAATATCACTTCGTTACTGTCTTTCCTGTACAAAACGGCACGGTATATTGTTTGTTTCAGTTTTGCTTTTTGCGCTGCTACCGTTCCAATCCAGAATAGCGAAATTACGATTGGTATAAATTTCATCCTTTCTAAATAAATTGACAGATTAATATTCCGTTCCGTTTGGTGCGGAAGCGAAGTGCAATAAATTAACAATATCCGGAGCTATTTGTTCAGATTCTGCATCATATCCCTGGTCATTCTCTCCAGGTTGTATTCTTCTTTCCACCCCCAGTCCCGGCGGGCAACCGAATCATCAATACTTTGCGGCCAACTATCCGCAATCGCCTGCCGGTAATCGGTTTGGTAAGAAATGGAAAACTCCGGAATATGCTTTTTTATCTCTGCAGCAATATCCATCGGGGAAAAACTCATTCCAGAGAGATTATAGGAAGTACGGACGGTAATTTTATCTTTATCGGCTTCCATCAATTCAATGGTTGCCCGGATCGCATCCGGCATATACATCATCGGCAGGTAGGTGTCTTCCCGCAGGAAACAATCATATTTTTTTTCGTCGATCGCTTCCTGGAAAATTTCAATCGCATAATCTGTGGTGCCACCACCGGGCGCTGATTTATAAGAAATCAAACCGGGATAACGCAAACTGCGGACATCCACGCCATAACGGTAGCTGAAATAATTGCACCAGAATTCACCGGCATACTTACTGATACCATATACAGTAGTGGGTTCAATAATAGTTTGCTGCGGACAGTTATGTTTCGGTGAGGTTGGACCAAATACAGCAATCGAGCTGGGCCAATACACTTTATGCAATTTTTCTTCGCGGGCAATATCAAGTACGTTTAAAAGACTTTGCATATTCAGGTGCCAGGCCAGATTGGGATTTTTTTCACCGGTTGCCGATAAGATGGCAGCCAGTAAATAGATCTGGGTTACATTTTGCCGTATCACCTGCACATGTAGCATTTCCTTATTCATTACATCCAGACTTACATAGGGACCCGATCCCTTCAATAAATCATTTTCCTCCCGTAGATCAGAAGCAATAACATTGGAAGAACCATATATTTTCCTTAAAGCAAGGGTCAGTTCCACTCCGATTTGCCCGGAGGCGCCGATAACAAGTATTTTTTCTTTAACCATTCTTCAGAATTAAGTTCCAAATGTAAAATTCAAAATGTAAAGTAGAAAATATACATCTGAAACGGATTTTAATGTCAACTCAAAACTTAGAACTATTTTTGCATAATGGAAAAAATGCTGAAAGACCTTTTTGCAAACCAAGTGTATGATGAAAATAATTTCTTTCTTATAGCCGGTCCTTGCGTAGTAGAAACTGAAGAAATAGTGATGGAAGTAGCGGATAAGGTTTCCCAAATTTGCCGCAACCTCGGCATAGCGTATGTTTTCAAAGCATCCTACCGTAAAGCCAACCGTACGAGTAGTTCATCTTTCACCGGCATTGGTGATGACCAGGCCATGCAACTACTGCAAAAAGTGGGTAAAAAATATAACTTGCCTACCACTTCGGATATTCATGCCCATGAGGAAGCTGCTGTTGCGGCAAAATACATCGACATTTTGCAGATACCCGCATTTCTCTGCAGGCAAACGGATCTATTGGTTGCCGCAGCTGAAACCGGGAAAATCGTAAACGTAAAAAAAGGACAGTTCTTAAGCGGGCCTTCCATGAAATTCGCAGTGGAAAAAATCCGCCAGGCGGGAAATAATAAAGTGATTTTAACGGAAAGAGGGAACAGCTTTGGCTATCAGGATTTAGTGGTTGACTATCGCAATATTCCCTGGATGAAAGAGCATGGTACCCCGGTCGTAATGGATTGCACCCATTCCCTGCAGCAGCCGAATCAAACATCCGGCGTTACTGGAGGTAATCCCCAATTAATAGGAACTATTTCAAAAGCAGCCATCGCCTCGGGTGCCGATGGTTTATTTATAGAAACACATCCAATCCTGCCATAGCCAAAAGCGATGGCGCTAATATGCTTAAACTGGATTTGCTGGAACCGTTATTACAACAATTGGTAAAGCTGCGAAAAGCTGTTACGGATCTTTAACCTGTTTTACTGTAAATTAATTTCTTCAACACCCGGGTATTTGCTCTTATCAAAAACAAATTGGGAGTCTTCTGCGGCTACATTTGGCTTTATTGTATTCACCGTATAGTTATAACGGTTACCGCCATTCTCAAGCACTTTCGTGCTGTAGATGGTCTGGGAATTTTTATCCACCAAAAGATAAAGTTTAGAAAACGATTTACTCTTATCGGTTGGAGTCATTTCAATTTCCTGTAAGGTCTTCGTGCCTTCTTTTTTATCACCGTTCAGTTTATATAAAAAGTCTTTATCGTAAAAATTAGAAAACAATTTTTGCGGGGTTATGGCGCCTGAAGACGGATCTACTTTGTTCACTGTAACTTCATTTGAATTTTTATCGTAGTTCCAAACAGTTTTACCGTCGCACCATATTTCCTGTTCTCCAAAACTGAGGCGGTACTTGGTTCCCTTCATGGTAACAGATCCTTTTTTTGTCGACAACGTTTTGCCTACCGCATTCTCAACCTTGTAGGTAAAACTGGCAAGCACTGACTTAAATGATTTGAATTTGGAACTCACGGCATCCAGTATTTTTTTTGCGGCAGGATCACTCGTTTGACCAAAGCTTGTAACTGTAGTAACTATTAGGGCTATGGCTATCAATACAATTCGTTTCATGAGAATAAAATTTTAATTCTGTTAGGTTTTCAGTCGTACAGGGGCGACAAATATAAATATTCCTATACAGGATAGGCAACAATATTGCCATGGTTGCATCAGGTCCCGCTTTCTTAACATCTCTCTAACCAAGATTACCCAAATGTTGCTGCAGGTCCATTTCGGTTTTAATCAATACGTCTCTGGCCTTGCTGCCCTGGTTGGCACCTACAATACCAGCAGCTTCCAACTGGTCCATTAATCTTCCGGCCCTGTTGTAACCCAGCTTCATACGACGTTGCAGCAGCGAGGTAGAACCGACCTGGTTTTGAACAATCAGGCGGGCAGCATCTTCAAACAGGGCATCCCGGTCGGATACATCAAACTCCTTGCCTTCCAGTTCTTTCTCATCCACATATTCAGGCAGCATAAAAGCCTGTGGAAAACCCCGTTGTTCACTGATAAAATCAACCACCTGTTCCACTTCCGGTGTGTCAACAAATGCACACTGCAAGCGCGTAACTTCCCCATGATGGGAAATCAGCATATCCCCTTTGCCAATTAATTGCTCGGCACCCCCGGTGTCCAGGATCGTTCTGGAATCTATTTTAGATGATACTTTGAAAGCGATACGTGACGGGAAATTGGCTTTAATTGTACCCGTGATAATATTAACCGAAGGGCGCTGGGTGGCGATGATCAGGTGGATACCCACCGCACGGGCCAATTGCGCCAGCCTGGCAATAGGCATTTCAATTTCTTTACCCGCGGTCATAATCAAATCCGCGAACTCATCAATAACTAATACGATAAAAGGCAGGAACTGGTGACCTTTCTGCGGGTTCAGTCTCCGTTTAATGAATTTTTCATTGTATTCTTTAATATTCCTTGCACCGGCTTCTTTCAACTGATCGTAACGGTTATCCATTTCAATGCACAAGGCATTTAATGTGTGGACTACCTTTTTAGTATCCGTAATAATCGCATCTTCTTCTCCCGGCAACTTGGCTAAAAAATGTTTTTCAATATGGCGGTAAACACTCAACTCCACTTTCTTGGGATCGATCAATACCAATTTTAGCTGTGAAGGATGTTTTTTATAAAGCAGAGATACAAGTATCGCATTTAATCCAACAGATTTTCCCTGGCCGGTGGCTCCCGCCATCAGCAAGTGTGGCATGCTGGTCAGATCCACGATGAAATTTTCATTGTCAATTTTCTTTCCTATGGCAATAGGAAGGCTGTAATTATTCCGTTGAAATTTATCAGAAGATAATAATGAACGCATGCTTACCACGGTCTTCCTCACGTTCGGCACTTCAATACCAATGGTTCCTTTACCGGGTATTGGCGCGATAATACGGATACCCAATGCCGCAAGGCTTAATGCAATATCATCTTCCAGGTTTTTGATCCTCGATATACGGACTCCCGCCGCCGGAACTATTTCATACAATGTAACGGTCGGGCCTACAGTAGCGCTTATCTTTTGTATCTCGATGGAATAATTCCGCAATGTCGCAATGATCTGGTCTTTATTATTTTCCAGTTCATGCGCATCCTGCACTATTTTCTCGCTGCCATGTATTTCTAATAAATCGAGGGAAGGATATTTGTAATCCCGCAAATCAAGCGTGGGCTCATAAGGCGTAAGATCTTCGTACGTTTTTTCTGTGCTGTCACTGCTTATTTCTTCTTCTTCTTCCCGAAGAGGCTTTGCTTTTATTTCAAGTTCCAATCCGCTATCCGCTTGTTTCTTCGATTTTTTTTCCTTGAAACGTTCCAGGTCATCCGTCGAGGGCGTCTCTTTAAACCCATCGTGACCATGCAGCATGTCTTCCACAACTTCTTTTTCAACGATTGGAAAATCAAAGGGAGTTTCATCTTCTGCCAGATCATTTTTCCCGGTTATTTTTAAATCAAGGGTATCTCCGGTTCCGTTTTTGTCCTTCATGGAATTTTTCCTGTTTCCAATCGCGGATTTGGCATTCTCTTTTT
>JAOQAL010000594.1 GCA_025963615.1 Chitinophagaceae bacterium
CCCAAATCTAAAATCCTAATCCTACCTTTGCGGCTTCTTTTTATGAAGTACAATAACGAAATACAAAAACGCCGAACTTTTGCGATCATAAGTCACCCCGATGCCGGTAAAACCACGTTAACCGAAAAGTTTCTCCTGTTTGGTGGTGCCATACAGGTGGCAGGGGCTGTAAAGAGCAATAAGATAAAGAAGCATGCTACCAGTGATTTTATGGAAATTGAAAAACAGCGCGGTATCTCGGTAGCAACATCAGTTATGACTTTTGAGTATAACAATGTACTGATCAATTTACTGGATACGCCCGGTCACAAGGATTTTGCGGAGGACACGTTTCGAACGCTAACGGCGGTAGATAGTGTTATTCTTGTAATAGATAGTGTGAATGGGGTGGAAGAACAAACCCGCCGTCTGATGGAAGTATGCCGCATGCGGGATACGCCGGTAATTGTTTTTATCAATAAAATGGATCGTGATGGCCGGAACCGGTTTGATTTACTGGAAGAAATAGAAAAGGAACTGAGCATCCAGCTGCATCCTATGACCTGGCCTATCAGCAGCGGTAAAGAATTCAAAGGCGTTTATAACCTTCACGAGAAAAGCCTGGTATTATTTACACCCAATACAAAAGCATCGGACGAAGACGTCGTAAATATCACCGATCTTTCTTCCAATGTGCTGGATAAAAAGCTGGGCGAAAGAGACGCAGCGATCCTGAGGGAAGACGTAGAACTGGTAGATGGTGTTCATGGGGAATTAAAGGCGAAGGATTACCTGTTGGCTAGGGTCGCCCCGGTATTTTTTGGGAGTGCTGTCAATAATTTTGGGGTAAAGGAAATGCTTGATACTTTTATACGTATCGCACCAGAGCCGCAATGCAGGGAAACATCGGAGCGGGAAGTATGCCCGGTGGAAAGTAAATTCAGCGGATTCATTTTTAAAATACATGCCAATCTTGATCCCAAACACCGGGACCGGATAGCTTTTTTGCGGGTATGCAGCGGCCGGTTTGAACGCAACAAATACTATCATCATGTGCGGCTGGAAAAGGATATCCGCTTTAGCAACCCCTATAGTTTTTTAGCAAGACAGAAAGATGTGATCGAAGAAGCTTATCCCGGGGATGTCATTGGACTATTCGATACCGGCAATTTCAAAATAGGGGATACCTTGACGGAAGGTGAAAATTTCTATTTTACGGGCATTCCCTCTTTTTCTCCTGAAATATTTAAAGAGGTGGTTAATAAAGATCCCATGAAGACCAAACAGTTGGAAAAAGGGATCATGCAATTGACAGATGAAGGGGTGGCGCAATTATTTACCCAGTTCGGTGGCAATAAAAAGATTATCGGTTGTGTGGGCGAATTACAGTTTGAAGTGATACAATACCGTTTACTTCATGAATACGGGGCTTCCGTCCAATTCAATTCGTTGCCATTTTATAAAGCCTGCTGGATAACCAGCCATGATGAGAAGAAACTGCAGGATTTCATCCGGTTCAAACAGGCCAATATCGCAGAGGATAAAGATGGCCACCTGGTTTATCTCGCGCAAACAGAATGGTTCCTGAACACGGAACGAAATAATAACCCTGACATTGAATTTCACTTTACCTCTGAAATTCATAAGGAGGCGGTATAGATGTCATGTCGCTGGCAGCAATATTTTCATGACTACAACAGGTTTTAATATTGTATTCGAAACAGAACGACTGATTGTCCGAAGGTATCATGCTGAAGACAAAGAGAACTTCTTTCTGATGAATGGCGATGAAGAAATAGTCCGGTATATCCGTCAGGCTAAATCAAGAGAAGAAAGCGATTTGTTTTTGCTCCAGGTAATGGAATATGCTGAGGAGCATCCTTTGTTTGGACGATGGGCGGTTAACGAAAAGGAATCAGGGGATTTTGTGGGTACCTTCGCTGTTATCCCTGTTAATGGAACCGATAATCTTCAGTTGGGATATTCATTTATCAAAACGGTTTGGGGCAAAGGCTACGCAACAGAACTGACAAAGGCGGGAGTAGATTATTTCTTCCAAAAGACGCGTCATCATGAAATTTATGCATTAACAGAATCTGAAAACATTCCCTCTCAAAAAGTATTATTAAAAAGCGGGTTTATTCAGTCTGGTCATATCAGCAAAGACGGCGGAAAAGAAATACTTGAATTTATTTATAAAAGAGCTGAGCCTTGAAGGTTTAAAACAACCACTGCATTCCTGATACACTTTCATCGTGAAATTATCGTAAGCATAAGTGTAAACACGTATATTCCTTTTTATCATCCATTTTAAATTGAATTAGATTTTAATATATTTTTAGTTTAAGACCCTTTCACTAGTGATTTTACCTTAGCAGGATAATAGAAAAAAAGTATTATTCTTGTAAAAATTATTTATCATGAAGATTCTTTTAAGTGGCTCTACTATTTTGCTTTTGATATTTTTAGCATCATTAGAAGGCGGCTTATCATCCTGTACTAAGGATAAAACGATTTATGACACGGTTACAGTAATACAAAGAGACACAATAATTATAAAGGATACTGCCCTGACAGCTGAAATCCTTACTGCCCATCCCTGGAAAATGCAGGAAATGTATGCAGTTACTGGTGGACTGATTCGATACTATTTGAAAGGTGCGTCCGGCAATACGGAGAGCTTCGATAATGAATATATTGTTTTTAATATGGACAAGAGCGGTACTTATGTTGAAAACGGTGGTCGCCATGATGCAATAACATGGGATTTTGCCAATGCTGAAAAGACAAAAATTTATTGGACTCTCCACAATACTCCTGCAACATTTGTTATTACATGGGATAATATCAGGTATAAAAACAGTAGTTTATTTTATGATGAATATTATACCGATGGGAATACAGGTGAAAATTCTCATGCGCAGGAAATCCGGGTACCGCTTTAAATTTAATTCACAACAATAGTGTTAGATTGAGCGATAGGGATAATTGTCCTTAAGCCGGAAATAGCTATCTGATTAATGCAACGGTTCCTTTTCTGAATATCGATGCTTCGCAAAATGATTTGGCGCGTATGATATAAACATACACATCGGATTTTTGGCGGTTGCCCTTATAATTCCCATCCCAGCATTGTGTTGGACTTTTAGTATTAAAAACCCGCTCACCCCAGCGGTTGAAAATGCTGAAATCAAAATCAGTAATAAATCCCCAGTACTTAGCGCCAAAG
>JAOQAL010000603.1 GCA_025963615.1 Chitinophagaceae bacterium
CCTTGCTCGCCAAATACCAGGAAATCATGACCCAGCAATTAACGGGCGTGCAACAACCCAGTTATATTGCTAACACCGCTGTTTACGGTCAGCAGGTTTTTATCGGCGCATTTGCTTACCTGGGTGAACATGTTAAGATTGGTAATGAAACCAAAATTTTCCCAAACACCTATATCGGCGATAATGTAACAATCGGTAATAAGACCATCATACATCCCGGCGTAAAAATTTATCACGACATAATTATTGGCAATAACGTTACGATACACGCAGGCACTGTTATTGGCAGTGATGGTTTTGGATTTGCCCCACAGACAGATGGAAGTTTTCAAAAAGTACCACAGATTGGAAATGTAGTCATTGAAGATCATGTTGAAATAGGGGCCAATACAACGATTGATCGCGCAACGATTGGTTCTACCATTATCCGCTCAGGTGTTAAATTAGATAATCTTATACAGATAGCCCATAATGTAGAAGTAGGCAATTTTACCGTTATTGCCGCCCAGGCAGGCATCAGTGGAAGCACCAAAATCGGAAAGGGAGTTATGATCGGGGGCCAGGCAGGTCTTGCCGGCCATCTTCAATTGGCGGATGGCTCAAAGATTAATGCCCAGGCGGGGTTAGGAAAATCGCTTAAAACTCCTGGCATGGCGGTAACCGGATCACCAGCCTACGATTATGGCCAGGCTATACGCAGCCAGGCTCTTGCCCGCAATCTTCCTGAAATGGAAAAAAGATTGCAGGAATTGGAAATTCTAGTCAAACAATTGCTGGCGGAAAAAGTTTGATGTTTCTACAGCGTTTAATTACCCTACTTTCCTGTTTGAAGTCCGCTCCGTTTTCTGCAATCTTTCAATTTCCCCCCAAACACTATCTTTGCCCCGCTTAAATAAAATGCATGGCGTCGAATTTCAATCCAGATAAACAACATACACTTAAATCTGCTGTCAGTATTTCCGGTACGGGCCTGCATACAGGTGTTTTAGTCGATATGAAACTGAATCCGGCCAACCCGGGTTACGGGATACAGTTTCAAAGAGTGGATTTACCTAATAAACCGGTTATAAAAGCCGATTGTGACCTGGTAACAGATACCAGCCGGGGAACTACGCTGGAATTAGGAGAAGCGAAAGTGAGCACGGTGGAACATTTATTGGCAGCGCTCGTAGGAATGGGTATCGACAATTGCTTTATTGAAATAAATGGTCCCGAAATACCCATTATTGACGGAAGTTCAGAGCCGTTTGTGGAATTAATAGAAGAAACAGGAGTGGCCGAACAGGATGCAGCTAAGGTTTGGTATAGTATTGATGAAAATATTTACCATTCCGATGAAAATAAACGGGTAGAAATGGTGGCCATGCCAGCTACCGAATACAGCATTACTACCCTGATTGACTTTAATTCGCCGGTTTTAGGTACGCAACATGCAGGCCTAAAACATATTCATGATTTTAAAGAGGAAATAGCCCCCTGCCGCACGTTTTGCTTTCTGCATGAACTGGAAATGCTACTGGATAACAACCTGATTAAAGGGGGCGATGTAAATAATGCCATTGTAATTGTCGACAAGCCTGTTGATGAAAAAGAGATGGTAAGACTTAAAAAAATATTCAAAAAAGATAAGATTGAAGTAAAGAGTGAAGGCTATCTGAATAATCTTGAACTGCGTTTTCCCAATGAACCAGCCAGGCACAAATTACTGGATGTGATAGGTGATCTTGCCCTGATCGGTTATCCTATTAAGGCAAATATCATTGCCAATCGCCCTGGCCACAGTACCAATGTGGAATTCGCAAAAAAAATAAAACAGTACATAAAAAAAAACAAACACACTAAAGGCGTTCCTATTTATATACCCGGTCAACCTGCCATCTATGATCAGCAGTTCATTGAAAAAACGTTGCCTCATCGTTTTCCATTTGCCCTGGTCGATAAAGTCATTGAATTAAGTGACACGCATATTGTGGGCATAAAAAATGTAACGTTCAACGAATGGTTTTTCCAGGGACATTTTCCGGGCAACCCGGTTATGCCCGGCGTGTTACAAATTGAGGCATTGGCACAGTGTGGCGGTATCCTTGCGATCAACCTAAGCGGAGGCGGCCAGTATGACACGTATTTCCTTAAAATTGATAATTGCAAATTCAAGCAGATGGTAAGACCTGGAGACACCCTGATATTAAAAATGGAGTTGTCTTCTCCCATACGCCGTGGAATTTGCGAAATGAAGGGTACTGCATATGTAGGAAATAAAGTAGCAACAGAAGCTGAATTGGTTGCTCAGATTGTCAAAAAATAAGTCTCCCGCTGCGGTATTTTCTGTTTTTTTTAACAGGTAAAAACGATCCAAAAATTATCCTTCCGGCCTGTTTATAAATGCCCCCGGATAGTTGAAAAAAACATCCTTTTAAGAGGTTTGAAACCCGCTTTAAACCTGTATTTTTCGTACATTCGCAGACTTATCTTTTATAGTATTAAACTATCGTGGTTAATTCCCTTTATGAATGCAGAAATAAACGAAAAAAAAGCTCCGGCTACCAACGGTTATGGTGCGGATAGTATCCAGGTATTGGAAGGTTTGGAAGCGGTTCGTAAACGACCCGCCATGTACATCGGTGATATCAGCGAAAAAGGATTACATCATCTGGTATATGAAGTAGTGGATAATTCAATCGATGAAGCGTTAGCTGGGTATTGTAAAAACATAACGGTTAATATATACGAAGATAATTCGGTTTCCGTAGAGGATGATGGCCGGGGTATTCCGACCGGGATCAACACAAAAGAAAAGAAATCGGCCCTGGAAGTAGTAATGACGGTACTGCACGCCGGTGGTAAATTTGATAAAGGCTCTTATAAAGTATCCGGTGGCTTGCATGGCGTGGGTGTTAGCTGCGTAAATGCATTGAGCAAATTGCTACAGGTAACCGTTTTCCGTGAAGGGAAAATTTTTGAACAGGAATATAAAATTGGTGTACCCCAATATCCGGTAAGGGAAATAGGCACGAGCGATAAAACGGGTACTACCGTTCATTTCTGGCCCGATGACACCATTTTCACGACCACACTATACAAGAAAGATATTTTAGAAGGGCGGTTACGTGAATTGTCTTTTTTGAACCGGGGAGTCCGGATCATCCTGAATGATTACCGGGAAAAAGAAGAAGGCGAAAGTTTTTACACTAAAACTTTTTACAGCGAAGGTGGTATTGTTGAGTTTGTAGCCATGCTGGATAACAGTGCCGGGCGTAATCCTCTTTTACCAAAAGTTCTTTCTGTGGAAGGCCACGATGAAGCCAGCAATGTCATGGTAGAAGTTGCTCTATCTTACAATGACTCATACAGTGAGCATATCTATTCCTACGTTAACAACATTAATACCATTGAAGGCGGTACCCACGTTGCCGGTTTTCGAAGGGCCTTAACCAGGGTGTTTAAACAGTACGGTGAAAAAGAAGGCTTGTTTGAAAAAGCCAAAGTACAGATTGAAGGTGATGACTTCCGGGAAGGGCTAAGTGCTATTATTTCCGTAAAAGTTCCAGAACCTCAATTCGAAGGTCAGACAAAAACAAAACTGGGTAACAGCGAAGTAATGGGCGTGGTCGATACAACGGTATCAAGAGTTCTGCAATCTTACCTTGAAGAAAATCCCCGGGAAGCCAAGACAATTATCAATAAAGTAATATTGGCTGCGCAGGCAAGAGCTGCCGCAAGAAAAGCGAGAGAACTGGTACAACGCAAAAGCGTATTGAGCGGTGGCGGGCTGCCCGGTAAGCTGGCCGATTGCTCCGACCGTGATCCGGAACGTTGCGAATTATTCCTGGTTGAGGGTGATAGTGCCGGCGGTACGGCCAAACAAGGTCGTGAGCGCAGTTTCCAGGCTATTCTTCCGTTAAGGGGTAAAATTCTTAATGTTGAAAAAGCGATGGAACATAAAATCTATGAAAACGAGGAAATACGTAACATGTATACGGCGTTGGGCGTAACCGTTGGAACATCTGAAGACGCCAAGAGATTGAATATTACAAAACTCCGCTATCATAAACTGATTATCATGACCGATGCTGACGTGGATGGAAGTCATATCGCGACATTGATACTCACTTTTATTTACCGCTATATGACAGCCCTGGTGGAACAAGGCTATGTATACATAGCCCAACCCCCTTTATACCTTGTAAAAAAAGGGAAAGAATCTGCTTATGCATGGAATGAAGAGCAAAGAAAAGCATCGGTGGCAAAAATCGGTGGAGGAAAAGATGATTCGGTCAATGTGCAGCGTTATAAAGGGTTAGGCGAAATGAATGCCGATCAATTATGGGAGACCACGATGAACCCCGCTACAAGAACCTTGAAAATGGTCACCATTGAAAGTGCTGCTGAAGCCGACCGTGTTTTCAGTATGTTGATGGGTGATGAAGTTGCACCCAGAAGAGAATTTATCGAAAGCCATGCAAAGTATGCTAA
>JAOQAL010000608.1 GCA_025963615.1 Chitinophagaceae bacterium
AATGGTTGACCTATTTTTTGCCTGTATTTATTAGTTCCAGCCGACCTGAATTTAACAGGCGATATCACGGTAGGAATTTTGTGTTTTTTTACTGCTTCAATACAGCGTATTTCTTCGCGCTGACCGATAAAAGTCATTCAAATACAGTACTCTCCCAGTCAATAGTTAACTTTGCCGTTGCTACAAGCCAGGCTATCGTTCTTCCGCTTCAGGCGGGAGGAAGGAAAGTCCGGACAGCATAGAGCAATGTACCGGTGAATAGCCGGCTTCACGCGCCCTGAGTTTATCGAGGGGCCGGGAAAGAGAAAGTGCCACAGAAAATTACTGCCTTCTCACGCTCCTTAAGGAGAGGATAAGGTGAGGTTGAAAACGTGAGGTAAGAGCTCACGGCTTATAATGGTAACATTATTTGCGGGTAAACCTTGCATGCTGAAATGCCATGTATAGTACCGTCCCGGTAGTTACCGGGAAAGGGCTGCTCGCCCGAGGTACTGGGTAGGCAGATTGATTCCAACAGTAATGTTGAGAACAGATAAATGATAGCCTTCCGGTTGTTATCGGGAACAGAATCCGGCTTACGGCTTGTAGCTTTTTTTACTGATAGTCCGATGACAGTTTTTTATTTTTATTCGCAGAAAAACTTTCGTCAGCCTCAAGGCGTCATAATATATCCTCCGATTTCCATTAACCAGGCAATACCAAGATGAACCATCAGCCCTCCGAAAATTGAACGGGTATGATAAACCACAATGCCCAATAGTAGACCGCCGAAATAAGAACTGATACATTCGCCCAGGGGCTTGCCGAAATGAATGCTGCAATAAAAACAGGCCATGGGCAATATCGCATCTTTGCCAGCCCATTTTATAAACGCAAGAATTAAAAAACCGCGAAAAAAAAGTTCGATGGAAATGAAATCACTGCCATAGGATAATTCAAATAGCAGTTTGTAAAACCAGGCATTGGATGAGTTGTTAATATCGACCGCAACCATTTTTAGTTTTGGATACACCTGCAGAAAATCAGGTTGTGTGGAAGCCGCTGCAATCAAGGGCACCATGATAATAAGCATCCAGACATAGGGCCTCCACTCAAAATTCTTTATGGTCAATCCGAAGAAAGAATCATGGCGGTAATATTTTTTCCAGATCAAAAAAAGTATAAAAGATAGTACTGTTAATCTTAAAGGCCAGTAAATTATACGGTTCCAGTAATGATTCCAGTGGCTGGTTGTTGCCAGGTTGAAATCGTATACCATCGCCATTTTAGCCGAAAAAATAGCAGGTGCTGTAAACAGCATCAATAAAAAGGCAGTGTTCGAAAAATATTCAGCTGGCTTTATTAATTGATAAATAAGATATGGAATTATGAATGTTGTTAATGATAAGATATAGCGGTAACCAAATCTTAGTATAAAACTATCGTGATGACTTATCCATGGATCAATACCGTAATGATAATTACAAAAGATCAATGCAGCGGTCAACAGGGAAACGAATAGCAGGACCGTCCTGTTGACATCGTAAAAATACAGTCGTATAAAGCCCGTTATCTTCTTCATTTAAACGGGGGAAGAATTTTTTTTATCATAACTTAAACTTAATTGGTTCCGGCAGTTCCAAAGATGCGGAATTCATTTAAGAATTTTAAAAAGTATAGCCCTGAAACCGTTAGCATGAACCCGGGCGACCTTCGCTGTTGGATGGGGTTAGCCGATGGTGTTCTGGTTGCATTGAATACTGTGACCACGTTTTTGAAGAAAGCAAGATATCTATGGATAAGTGACGGTAAACTTAAAATAACTAGTAAGGAGCGTGTTTTATTTTTTGATTTCGTTATGCCCAATAATGGCAATTGTGATAATAAAGCGTTGCGGATTCCGGAAAAATGGGGAGGGTGAAAAGTTAATAACCTTGCCATGATAAATATAGGTTTCGATTGTACAGCCCCTTGGTATATACCGGGGGCTTTTTAGCGCAATCAATGAGGCAGGGCCAGCAGGTATTAAACATTCGGGTCATTGCTATCTGTTATTGCAATTTCCTGCAACATACTATTTTCCTTTTTTAAAATTCCTTTTAATCCACATGACGGCTTTTTTCACGTAATACTCCGGGTCCTTTTCCAGGTTTTTGACAAGCCTGTTAATTTCAGGGTGTAGGTTTTTATCGCGGGTATACTGTTCTACCATCACCAGTGATAGCAGGCGCTTCCAGGGATCTTTGGAATGATTGTTTTTTCTGCGATCCGGAAAATGGCAGCGGCATCCGTTTTTACAATTCCCCTCAGGAATTGCATACCGAGGCCATCGCATACCACCCAGTTATCAATTTGCTGAGCAAATTGTGCAAATAATTTCAGCAATCGGAATAACTCCATAAAAAAAAACGGAGTGTGATGACCCCGTTTTCGTTTTATCCGCCCAGATTAATTTTTCAGGAAACAGCCTCTTCTTTTATATTATTTCTGGCTGCTTTGGCTGATTTAATTATTTCCAATACTCTCTCCCGTACATCATCTTTTAATCCCGCGATTTCGTGTTTGAATGTATGTTTTAATTCATCCAGTTCATCAGTGGTAGCACCTTTAAAATGTTTCCAGGTATCTTTCAGATCATCCAACTTATCATTTAATTTCTCCCGGGTTTTACTGCCTTTGTCGGGAGCAACAAGTACACCAATGGCAACACCTGTAGCGAGTAAAGTAAGAGCGCCTATCAAGGTTTTCATAAAATCATATTTTTGTGAATAATACTTATTAATTTTCAAGAACCTTGACAGAAAAATCCAGGGGAACCAGGCTATTTTGGTTAAAAGTGGATCAGTAATCAGCCCGCCAATCATACCGTTGCTCTGTAACAGGCTGGCCAAAAGCAGTAGAAGTGACTTCTGTTGTTAAGCGAAACCCGTACCGGGTATATAATGCAGCCGCTGCCAGGAGCGCTGAGGTGGTCCATAAATAAGACGATTGATAATGGCAGGATTTGAGAAAGGCAAAATATAAATCCATTAATTTCTTGCCCAAACCTATTCCGCGAAAAGCGGGTTTGATAATAAAATAGCGCAATTGTGCGGAATTATTTTCCCGGTGCATGAGTAATAAAAACCCGGCAAGTTCTCCATGATATTCACAGATCCATACACAATCTTTTGTTGAATCATAGTTTCTGTAAAATTCATGCAGGCCTTCCGCGACATAACTTTCAAATTCAATCCCGTAATGGTATTCCTGTTTATATAAAAGGCCATGTAGCATTACTACATGGCCTAAATCGCCGGTTTCTAATTCCGTGCGGATGGAAATATCTTGCAGGGAAATATTCATTAATAAAAATCAATAACCCCAGCCTTTCATAATGTTGAAATCTTCTTTTATGCTGTTCAGTGGAGTTAGATTCTGATACGATTCCTGTTCAATAATGAAATGAATGGTACCTGATTTTCTGCCAAGGTCAATTATTTCCTTCACCGGAATAATGCCTTTGCCCAAAACAGTACTTTCATATTCTCCGCCCATTTCTCCCTTTGTTGCTGCTTTTATTTCATCTTTTACATGCATGGAAGAGAAACGTCCGGGATATTGTTTCATAATATCCAGTGCAATGCCGCCAGCATGATACATATTACCGATATCCAGTTGCTGAATCACTAGGGCGGGATCCGTATTCTGAAGAATAATGTCGAAAACTTTCTGATTGTTCAACGATTCTTTAAATTCAAAATCATGATTGTGGTAGCCAAATTTCATTCCCGACTTCTTGCACAGCTCACCACTTTTATTGAAAACTTCCATAAACGCCTTCAGGTCATCATAATTTTTGCGGGAGCTCTCATCCAGCGAGGGGCTGATCACAAATTTCTGTCCCAGAATGGCAGCATCTTCTACGGTATGTTTCCAGCTGTCCGTAAAATCTTTTTTACTCTCATCCCAATGCTGGCGGTTCATCACCGTATGGCCACTCGGCATGGACAATCCAAGATCACTTAATATCTTTTTAAATTCGTTAGCGGAATAGCCGTAGAATTTTCGATCAACATAACTCGCATGCTCTACATTTTTATAACCTATTGCTGCTACTTGCTTTAACGTTCCAAGTGGATCTTTGTGCATTTCATCCCGGACAGAATAAAGCTGCACGCCCAGGAGTTCGCCGGGTTTATAAGCTTTAAATAAGTCCCTGGAAAGGAGGGAAGCCCCAGCAACGGTTAATGCACCGCTTTTGATAAATTTTCTGCGTGAGATTGACATAGCAATTATTTTTTTTATAAAATGATTACACAATTTAAGTAAAAGCGGTGAGACCTGAATTTGAAAAAACGAAATAGTAATATCCTTTTTTCTGAATTCCGATGGGCAAACAGGCGGCGGTTAAACTATTATGCCCATTATAGCTTCAGTCTTACACCCCATATACCCAGTAAACCGGCAAAGGCCACCATAAACAAGGAGAATAAAAACGATTATAGTAACCCGATGCATCCGGTTAATAA
>JAOQAL010000625.1 GCA_025963615.1 Chitinophagaceae bacterium
AAGCTATGAGCTGCGAGACTGAAGAAAGTTACAGAACGAAGAAAGCTGCAAGCTGTAAGCTGTGAGCTGCGAGACTGAGGAAAGTTACAGAACTGTAGGTCTTGAAGCTTGCAGCTTATAGCTCACGGCTCGAAGCTCACAGCTTGAAGCTCACAGCTTGAAGCTCACAGCTTTTCTTAAGTTCCAGAAACTGCAAAATGAAACAACAGAACGCCGTTAAACGAAATATTTATATGAATTCTACAACAACCCAATTTAAACATGTAAGCTATTTATGGGACGATAAAAAAGCCGCAGAACTCGCAGGGGATGAAATAGGGCTGCTTGTTTACCGTTCCAATTTATTGGGAGCAGATCTTCGGTTAACTAATTACGGGGGTGGAAATACATCATGCAAAGTAATTTCAAAAGATCCGCTAACGGGTAAGGAAGTAGAAGTGATGTGGGTAAAAGGTTCAGGTGGCGATCTTGGCACGATGAAGAGAAATGGGCTTGCGGCATTATACATGGACCGGTTGCTGGCATTGACCAATGTATACCGGGGTATTGAACATGAAGATGAAATGGTGGAACTTTTCAATCACTGTATTTATGACCTGGCATCCAAAGCTCCCTCTATTGATACACCCTTGCATGGTTTTCTGCCTTTCAAACACATCGATCATTTGCATCCCGACGCGGCGATTGCTATTGCCGCTGCTAAAGATGGTAAAAAAATAACGAAAGACTTATTTAATGGAACGATTGGTTGGGTAGAATGGCAACGCCCCGGTTTTGACCTGGGTTTAAAACTAAAAGCCTGCCTGGATGAAAATCCCGGTATTCGTGGCATCATGCTCGGTTCGCATGGTTTATTTACCTGGGGCGATACTGCTTATGAAAGTTATGTCAACACACTCGAAGTAATTGAACGTTGCGCACAATACCTCGAAGATAATTATGGAAAGAAACGTCCCATATTCGGTGGTAAAAAGATAGAATCATTATCTAAAGAAGAAAGAATAAAGAAGGCGGCAGCCCTGGCACCCATCTTACGGGGCTTTTGTAGTAATGCAGACCGTTTCGCTTCATCGGCATCGGGGACGCGAAAGGGAGGCCTTATGCTCGGCCATTTTACTGATGACGAAAGAGTATTGCAATTCATCAATTCGAATGATCTGGATCGGTTGGCTCCGATGGGTACCAGTTGCCCGGATCATTTTTTAAGGACAAAAATTTCCCCACTGGTATTGAATCTAACTCCAGGTGAAGACGTAACGGATATCAAATCGGTGAAAGAAAAAATTGCTCCTTTGTTTGAATCTTACCGTGCTATGTATTCGGTGTATTATAACAGCTGCAAACATGCTAATAGTCCCGCCATGCGTGATGCAAACCCTGTTATAATTATATATCCCGGGGTTGGTATGTTTAGTTTTGCAAAGGACAAGCAAACAACAAGGGTTGCTTCCGAATTTTATATCAACGCGATTAATGTAATGCGTGGTGCGGAAGCCGTAAGCGAATACACTTCATTGCCAAGGCAGGAGGCATTCAATATTGAATACTGGTTATTGGAAGAAGCGAAGCTGCAACGCATGCCAAAACCAAAAGCATTGAGCGGTAGAATTGCATTAATTACCGGTAGCGCCGGTGGCATTGGCAAAGCGATTGCAAAAAAATTCGCTGAAGAGGGAGCTTGCGTGGTGATAAATGATATTAATGAAGAAAGATTAAAGGGCGCCTTAGAAGAGTTTACCAAACAATTCGGCAAAGACACGGCATCGTCGGTATTGCTGGATGTAACGGATAGCACAACCATTGAAAAAGCATTTACCGCAGCAGCGCTGGCATTCGGCGGTGTTGATATTATAGTAAATAATGCAGGCATCAGTATTTCCAAGGCTATTGCGGAACATTCTGTTGAAGATTGGGATAAGTTGTATAATATTTTGGTAAAGGGACAATTTGTTGTTTCCAAACTGGGTGTTGAAATAATGCGTAAACAAAATTTTGGAGGAGATATCATTAATGTCGTTTCCAAAAATTCGGTGGTGGCGGGCCCGAATAATTCCGGTTATGGCTCTGCAAAAGCAGCGCAGGCGCATCTTTCAAGATTGCTGGCCGCCGAACTGGGTCCTGATAAAATCCGCGTAAATATTGTAAATCCGGATGCCGTTATAGCTGACAGCAATATCTGGGCTGGTGGTTGGGCTGAAGGCAGAGCCAAAGCGTATGGCATTACTGTGGAAGAATTGCCCGCTTATTATGCTAAACGTACGTTACTGAATGAAACTATACTTCCGGAAGATATCGCCAATGCCTGCTTCGCTTTTGTGGGCGGCTTGCTGAATAAATCAACCGGTAATGCATTGAATGTAGATGGTGGCGTGGCATCGGCCTTCCTGAGATAGCTGGCCCGGTTTATGGCCGGTAGTTACTAAAGTGCTTGCAGCTCATGGCTCTCAGCTCTCAGCTTGCAGCTTCAAGCCTGGCGCTCACACAAAATAATAACAAGCATATGAAAAAATTTATTGTTTGTTTATCTGCGTTTATATCAGCATCCGTTCTAAATGTAATTGCACAAAATTCGGACTGGAAAAAATTATTCAAAGATCCGCCAGCTCAGTTTAAGCCAATGCCTTTCTGGCACATGAACGGAAAGCTTACCAACGAAGGCATCGACAGCCAGATGCACGATGTAAAATACAAAAGTAATTTCGGCGGTATAACTGTTTTGCCTGTTTCCGCTCAACCCGGCTTCGGCAATGGTAAAATCTTTCCGGGCATGGAGCCTCCTTATTTAAGCGAGGCATATTTCGGATTTTACGACCGCATTTTAAATAATGCAAAAAAGCTGGGCTTAAAAATAGTGTGGTATGATGATCTTGATTTTCCCAGTGGTTCCGCGGGCGGCAGGATGAAAAAATTATATTCAGGGGATACCAGAAAAGTTCTATCAAAAACAGATACTATTGTTACCGGCGCCTCTGTATTAAACAGGGCCGTTCCTGCCGGTACACTGATGGCGGCGGTGGCCTTGAATACGACAACCAAAGAAAGGGTTGATATCAGTAAATCAGTAAGCGGTGCTCAACTTACCTGGAATGTACCCTCAGGGGACTGGCAGGTAATGTTGTTTACCTGTGATGTGGTGAATAGCAATATGGCAAATGACATTGCTGTTGATTACTTAGACCCACAGGCAATCAATAAATATGTTGAACTGAACAACGAACAATTTGCAAAACGCTATAAAAAATACTTTGGAACCATCATCAGCCAGATATTTTTTGACGATGTGGGTTTCTTTACTCTTCAATCGCATGGAGAAAGAACATGGACCAGCAAGTTCAATGAAAAATTTAAGGCCCTTTACGGCAAAGACCCCGCACTATACTATCCCGCTTTATGGATGGATATTGGCCCCGAAACATCAGCAGCAAGGGTTGCTTTGTTTAATACGCGGGCAGTATTGTTATCAGAAGGTTTTCCGAAAGTTATAACCGAGTGGTGCAATAAATATGGTTTAAAAAGTTCAGGTCATCCGCCCGGCAATTATGAAATTCAGCCGGTAGATATGAATGGTGATATTTTAAAGTTTTACCGTTACCAGCACATACCGTTGATGGACCTTATCTTCTCCTATAATCATGGGCGCGAAGGTTTCAAGTTGATCAGCTCCGCCGCCACGTTATACGATAAGCCGGTGGTAGCCGCTGAAATTTATGGTGCCATTGGCTGGTTTGGCAGTGAAAAATTTAATAAGCAAACTTTGTATCGGGCAGCCATGGATGTATTTTCAAGAGGAATCAATTTTTTAATACCGCATGGTATGTGGTATAATCCGGACAGTAATGCGGTTCGTATCCCCCCGTTGATCTCAGCATACAATCCGGAAATTGGCCCGGAATTAGCCAAATACAATGAATGGGCAGGCCGTTCCTGCATGATGTTGCAAGGCGGCCGGACTGTTTCAGACATTGCCGTATTGTATCCGATCGCTTCGCTTGAAAGCTGGTTTTATTTTAACGCGAAATCTCCTAAAGGAATCGGAGATTGGGGAAAATTTGTTGCTCCTGGAACTGATTATCTTGCTATCAGCGATATGCTCACGAATGAAGTACACCGCGATTTTACTTTTATACACCCGGACATATTGAGCAGCGGAAAATGTGTATTGAACAAAGGGGAATTAATACTAAACAATAAAGTAAACAATCAGTCCTATAAAGTCCTGATCCTGCCCGGCGGCAAAACAATTTCAGTAAAAGCGCTTGAAAAAATCAAAGCGTTCTACGACAATGGGGGTGTCGTAATTGCCACTTCCATCCTGCCTTCAGAATCTGCAGAGTTTGGCGAAAATGAAAAGATTACGGCATTGGTAAAGACCCTGTTTAATGTGGATCCCCGGAACGCGATGCCGGAAAATATTTCGGAAATAAACACGAATGCGAAAGGAGGCAAACTGGTATATATTCCAAAACCATCTTCCGCTATCCTGGCAGAGACATTGGAGAAAATGGGCATGATGGCCGATGTAAGTTTTGAAAATAATCCGCAGCCCAACAGCGGTAAAGGCATGTTGAGTTACCTTCATAAAAAAAGAGATGGCAACGATATTTACTTCTTTGCAAACTCGAGCGATGATGCGATCAGTACTTATGCAGTGGTTCGTGGGAAGATAAAACCCTGGTTGTGGAATCCTTACGACGGCAGCTCTTCAGCGATTACCGAAGTAGAATATTTATCAAAGGGCAACGAAGTTTATACAAGGTTTCCATTGAAGTTAACAGCGATTAATTCTGTTTTTGTTGTCGGTCTCTAGCATCTAGCATCCAGCATCCAGTATCCAGCATCCAGCATCTATCACCCATCATCAATACTAACAACATGTCCCGTGTAGCATTCAAAATGAAACTCTTTAAAGGCTTTGAAGCAGAATACAAAAAAAGGCATGATGAAATCTGGCCGGAGTTGCAATCACTACTGAAGAATGCAGGTATAAAAAGTTATTCGATTTTTTTAGACGAAGAGACCAATATATTATTTGCTTATCTTACTATTGACAATGCCCAGGAGTTGGATGACCTGCCCGCTCAACCCGTCATAAAAAAATGGTGGGAGTATATGAAAGATATTATGGAAACAAATGACGACAATTCGCCGGTTAGCATTCCTTTACAAGAAGTATTTTATTTGCCATAAACAAATGCACGTATATGAAAAGTTTTATTGTAGTTGCTTTTTTGTTGTATGTGATTCCCATAAATGCTCAGAAAATAATAGCACTTGATAATAAGGGTTCTGAAAAATGGGACTGGAATGAAAAGGAAACTTCGGTCAATGCTTTCAATGCAAGGCTCGTGTACAATGTATCACATCCCACGCTTACCGTATTTCCCGCTGACAGTGCCGTAGCGAATGGTACAGCAATCATAATTTGTCCCGGTGGCGCCTTCCAGATTTTGTCCATTGAAAGCGAAGGGTACGAAGTTGCAAAATGGCTCAATAAAAAAGGGGTCACGGCTTTTGTATTGAAATACAGGTTGGCCCACAGTGTGACAAATGATCCGGTAAAGGAGTTGTTTGCAAAGCAACCCAATACAGAAAAGTTCAACGAAGAAATAAAGCCATTAGTTGCGTTTGCAATTACAGATGGACTCAACGCGATTACTTATGTCCGTAAACATGCTGTGGATTATAACATCGCGGGCAATCGGATTGGCATTATTGGTTTTTCAGCGGGCGGAACAGTTGCAGCCGGCGTTGCATATACTTATTCCGGTGAAAGTCGTCCCGATTTCGCTGCGCCAATTTATCCTTATGTGGGAAGTTTTGCCAAATCCACCGTGCCGGCAGATGCTCCTCCTTTATTTACGATCGCAGCAGCGGACGATCAGTTTGGTTTTGATAAACATGCTATCCGCTTGTATGAAGATTGGCTGGGTTCAAAACATGTAGCGGAACTTCATATCTATGCGAAAGGCGGACACGGTTTTGGCATGCATAAACAGAATTTACCGGTTGACAACTGGATCGAAGCTTTCAATGAATGGCTGATTCAGCAAGGGTTTGAGAAAAAATAAAAGTTTCAGGTCTTATATAAACAGTTTATGAATATTGAAAGATATAAAATAGAGCAGCATAATCGACCCTTGCTGAAAGAGCATCAACGCAAATTCGATTTCATCGCGGCAGACCTAAACGATGTGGAGGCCCTGCTGAAAAAGCTGGCAGATTTTCAGGTAGCTATTCCCTCCTGGGCCCTGGGAACCGGCGCCACCCGTTTCGGAAGATTCAGTGGTGGTGGTGAACCCCGCAACCTGGAAGAAAAAATTGAAGACATCGGCTTATTACATGCCCTTAATAAATCAAGTGGCGCTATTTCGTTGCATATTCCATGGGATATTCCTGATAATGCGTCGCATAGTAAGGCGCTGGCGGCACAATATGATTTGAAGTTTGATGCAATGAATTCAAATACGTTCCAGGATCAGCCCGGTCAAAAGCTCAGTTATAAGTTTGGTTCCATGCAGCATGTAGATAAGGGCGTACGCAAGCAAGCTGTCGATCATAATATAGAAGTAATAAAACACGGAGTCGCGTTGGGATCTCAATCCCTGACGGTATGGTTAAGTGATGGCAGTTGTTTTCCGGGGCAATTGAATTTCAGAAAAGCATTTCAGAATACACTTGAAAGTTTACAGGAAGTATATGCTGCATTACCTGAACAATGGAAAATGTTTGTGGAATACAAAGCATTTGAACCAAATTTTTATTCCACCACCGTGGGGGATTGGGGACAATCATTACTCTATACCAGCAAACTGGGTAGCAAAGCTTATACGTTGGTCGATCTTGGCCACCACCTGGCTAATACGAATATCGAACAGATCGTTGCTTTGTTATTAATGGAAGGTAAGCTGGGCGGATTTCATTTTAATGACAGTAAATATGGGGATGATGACCTGACTGTTGGAAGCATTAAACCTTATCAGCTCTTTTTAATTTTCAATGAGCTGGTGGAAGGGATGGATGCGAAAGCCATGAATCATGCTACGGATCTCGGGTGGATGATAGATGCAAGTCATAACGTAAAAGACCCGCTCGAGGATTTATTACAATCCGTAGAAGCCATCATGATCACGTATGCGCAGGCATTGCTGGTCGATAGAAAGAAGCTGACAGAAGCGCAAATAAATAATGATGTTGTAACGGCGCAGGAAATACTGCAGCAGGCCTTCCGCACAGATACAAGAGCTCTTGTCGCGGAAGCCAGGTTAAGAAGCGGCGCCTCACTGCAGCCATTGACATTTTATCGTTCTGAAAAAATAAGGGACCGGCTAATAAAAGAAAGAGGTGCGGAAACGGTGGCGACAGGGTTGTAGTGGGGATGGTATTCAATTGCTAACGGATTAAAAACACACAAAAGAATTTTAACTGTAAAAATATAACAAAGGAGTACATTCAAATTTTAGGCAATACCATAATAAAATCTTTTAAGCTACTAAGCAGTATGATAAAAATGACAGCACTCACCATTGACTATTCACCTCTCACCATTCACCACTCACATTATGCATAAACTTCCGGTCATAACAATTTTCGATATCGGTAAGACAAACAAGAAACTATTGTTGTTTGATGAACAGTACAAACTGGTGTATGAAGAAAGCAAACAGTTTGATGAAATTAAAGACGAAGATGGTTTCGATGGCGAAGATGTAGGGGCGTTAACAAACTGGCTCAAAAATTCTTTTGTCCGGTTATTAGATGATAAAAGGTTTGATATTAAAGCATTGAATTTTTCTGGTTACGGCGCCAGCCTTGTTTACCTCAATGATAAGATGGAGGTATTTCTTCCTTTGTATAATTACCTGAAACCTTACCCGCCCCAACTGCAGAAACAATTTTATGATGACTATGGCGGTGAAAGTTTAGTAGCAAGACAAACAGCGTCACCGGTATTGGGCCATCTTAATTCGGGAATGCAGTTGTATCGGTTGAAATATGAAAAACCGCTTGACTTTGAGCGGATAAAGCATGCCCTTCATTTACCACAATACCTTGGCTATATTTTTTCTTCAAAAACAACTTCGGACATTACAAGCGTCGGTTGTCACACCAACCTTTGGGACTTTGAACAAAATGAGTATCATACCTGGGTGAAGGAGGAGGGTATTCAATCAAAACTGGCGCCGCTAATGAATTGTGAAGCGATAGCGGGTTATACCACGCAAGGTATTCCGGTGGGGACTGGCCTGCATGATAGTTCGGCTGCCTTGATACCTTACCTCGCCGCTGCTCAGGAACCATTTATACTGCTTTCGACCGGAACCTGGTGCATCAGTCTTAATCCTTTCAACCAATTGCCGTTAACTGACTATGAATTACAGCATGATTGTCTTTGTTATTTATCCTACCAGGGCAAACCGGTGAAAGCCTCCCGTTTATTTGCAGGCAACGAACATGAACAGCAAACAAAAAAGCTTTCCGCGCATTTCAATAAACCCCTTGATTTTTTCGCTACAGTCCAATGTAACGCAGGGCTATTAAGTAAATTAAAAGGGAATGCTGGTTTTCAAACAAATGGGCATGCAGTTACTATGTTGCAGCAATCTGTTTTTGGAGAAAGAAACCTCGAAGGATTTGCCAGTTATGAAGAAGCCTACCATCAGTTAATAGCAGATATTATTGTCCAGCAATTGCAATCAACACAATTAGTACTCAGTGGAACGACCGT
>JAOQAL010000630.1 GCA_025963615.1 Chitinophagaceae bacterium
TTATTAAACCATTTAACCAGGTTGATTATGTGAATAATACATCAAAAAACGGATTTTACTTTTTGTTTACAGCGGGCACGAGCGTGACGTTTTAAGGAGGAAATCGGTTCGATATTAGTCTTGCTCCCGCTGGCGAATATTTTAAAACAGGCTAAAATGCCGTCGTCACTGGAAGTTAAGATCTCAGGTGAATCGCTGTCCAACGATGGCGTAGCCGTAGTCATATTTATTACCATTGCTGAGGCGGCCCGCAGCGGTGCGACAGACGTTTCGATATGGTCTGTCGGTAGATTATTTCTGCAGGAAGCTGTCGGCGGGCTTGTCTTCGGCGGCTTGTTAGGATATCTGGGGTTCTATGCGCTGCGTTCTATTGACGATTACAAGGTTGAGGTTATTGTTGGCAATACCACCAGTCTATTGGAGCATACCAATTGTCACACTTCCAACATTGGATTGGTTGTCGCTAAGTGCCCCGCAATGTTTTTATCGTCACTGTTTAGTCAAAGCGTTGTATGGTGATAATCCACATTAGTTTTTCGCTTTCCATCCCACGAATTCATCATTCATCACATTTTTAAAAAGCTTAAATTCCAACCTTGTATCATTGTATCAAATATTCAGACAATGAAAGTCAAAATAAGGAGGTACGAACAATTGCTCATTGCCCTATTGAGTTTGATGGCAATCATCAATTACATTTTCCAGCATTTAGGTCTTGGGCCGGTTTACATTTCCGGATTTCGTCAGTATCTCAATTCCCATCCCAACCTTCATTTTAATTATTCCGCTAACCTTCTGTTACCACGTATTGGAGTAGTGCTGTTATTTATGGCTGTTTATTTCTGGATTAATCTTTTTACCATACCGCAATTACGGCGAACAAACTACAGGTCGTTCTTTATTTATCCATGGGTTTTGTTTCAATTACTGTTACTAAGCTACCTGCTCGCAATTGGGGTAAACGTTGCAACCTATTATGCGCACCCGGCCTGGAACAATTATGGAGAATTTTCTTTATTCGCCTCATTTGGATATAATGAAACCCCTTTAACTGATTTATGGGCGGGGTTTGATAATGCCCTGATCTTTTTATTCATTTATAGCATATATGCTGGCGTCAGAGAATATGCGATATACCGCATTGAAAAGTCCGGCTTAAAAAGAAATTACCGGATTCTGATCGCCAATCAAATAGGGGCTTCCTTATGTATTTTTTTATTGCTGCCTAACCTGGCATCTGCTTTCCATATCATCAACGATGAAATTGTTTATCGTGTTTATTTTGTTTTTGTACCATCTGTTATATTTATTTATTTCATAAATACTTATTGGCTGTTTCCGCGCTTTGCAAAAACACATGGTGTTTCCCCTCAAATTATATGGCGGCTTGTAATCTTTATGTTTTTCTATACAGTCTCTTTGGGTGTGTTTTCAAACAGATTAGCTTTAACGCCCTTCATCTTACTAATGAACTGGATAATTCAACTTGTTGTTATTACGCCGGTTACCTGGATACTTTACCAGCAGCGCAAGGATAAAATAAGAGAATTGAGAGGTGCCGAAATAGCATTATCCAAATCGACAGCTGATTTGCAGTTTTTGCGTTCACAGATCAATCCACACTTTTTGTTTAATGCATTGAACACCTTATATGGTACAGCCTTGGTAGACGGCTCCAAAAGAACAGCTAACGCGATACAAATACTCGGCGATATGATGCGCTTTATGCTGGATGACAATCATCTTGACTTCATTCCTTTGAGCAATGAGATCAGTTATCTCCAAAATTATATTGCCCTGCAAAAATTGCGCATACAGGATTCAGAAGGAATTGAGATCAGCGAAAAAATTACCGCTGATAATTGCACCTACGAAATCATTCCGATGTTGTTAATACCTTTTGTGGAAAATGCTTTCAAGCATGGGATTGACATCAATCAAAAATCATGGATAAGCATCGTATTGACATGCGACCACAAAGGTATTAGCTTTAATGTCAGGAATAGTTTGCATCAGGCAGACACCAATGATCCTGAGAGAAAACATTCCGGTATCGGCCTTCAAAACGTTAAAGAACGGCTAACTATCTTTTACGAAGGCCGGCACCAGTTAACCTGTGAAACAACTGAAAAAGAGTTTATTGTTGATTTAATTATTGAACCGGAAACACTTAAGGTATGAATATGTTACGCGCCATAGCCATCGATGATGAACCCTTTGCATTGGAGGTCGTGAAAAACTTACTGGAAGAAATTCCTTTTATACAACTTGCGGCCTGTTTCACTAAAGCTGTTGAAGCGATTGGTTTCCTCCAGGAAAATGAGATTCAGTTAATTTTTTTAGATATTAAGATGCCCGGCCTTACGGGTATAGAATTTATCAGATCATTGCCAAAACCGCCAATGGTAATTTTTACAACTGCCTACAGTGAACATGCGGTACAAAGCTTTGAGCTGGATGCTATTGATTACCTGTTAAAACCGTTTTCATTCTCGCGCCTCTTGAAAGCCTGTAATAAAGCTTACGAATTTCAACAAATGAAAGGCAATAGCAAGCAGATAGCTTCGGAACCTTTACCTGTTATATTTATAAAAAGTGGCTTCGAGCAAATTAGGATAGATCTTGCAGATTTGCTCTATGCCGA
>JAOQAL010000632.1 GCA_025963615.1 Chitinophagaceae bacterium
GGGGCAAAGATAGTGGAAAGAGATTAGTCGGTAGTCCTGAACGCAAACAGATAGGTCAAGGGCCGGCATTTACCGGCCAATAACCAAAATCTGAAAACCTATTAAATTATTTCACTTTGGAGCATTGGACTTTTTGCTTCACTTTTTCGCTCGACGTAAGTTTTTGTTGCTTTAATGAAACTTACAAATAAGGGATGCGGGTTTTCAACCGTGCTTTTAAGCTCCGGGTGATATTGAACTCCAATAAAGAAAGGATGATTTATCAATTCGACAATCTCTACCAGATTTGTCGCTGGGTTTTTACCACTGGCTACCATTCCGGCTTTTTCAAATTTGTCAAGATATTGATTATTAAATTCCCAACGATGGCGGTGCCGTTCATTGACAGGGGATTTACCATAAATTTTAAAAGCCAGTGAACCTTCCTGGATTTCGCAGGGATAGGTACCTAGCCGCATGGTTCCTCCCTTTATCGAAATCTTCTTTTGTTCTTCCATTAAGTCAATTACCGGGTTTGGCGTATCCGGGTTCATTTCAGTTGAATGTGCTTCTTTTATACCCAGTACGTTCCTCGCAAATTCAATTACAGCCATTTGCATTCCCAGGCAAATACCAAAGAAAGGGAGTCCCTTTTCTCTTGCATATTTAACGGCGATAATTTTCCCGTCAACTCCTCTATACCCAAATCCAGGAGCTACCAGCAAGCCGTCCAGGCCTGATAATTTTTCTGCAACGTTTTCATCATCTATAAATTCACTATGAACATTAACGACCTGTACATGACACTCATTAATTGCACCGGCATGCACAAAGGCTTCCAGAATAGATTTATACGCATCCTGCAGTTCAATATACTTTCCTATCAGTCCAATATTGACCTTGCTTTTTGGATACTTTAACTTATCCAGGAATTCTTTCCATTTATCCAATTCAGGTTCCTTGTAATCGATAATATTTAATTTTTTCAGGCAAATAATATCCAGCTTTTCCCGCATCATAGCCAGCGGAACTTCATAAATGGTAGGTGCATCAGCCGCTTCGATTACCGCTTCCTGCTTTACATTGCAGAACAAGGCGATTTTGCGTCTCAGTTCAGGCCCAAGCGTCCGTTCGGTCCTGCAAACCAGAATATCGGGATGTACGCCTTCCTGGCTTAGCATTCTGACACTGTGCTGGGTTGGTTTTGTTTTTAACTCTTTGGCTGCTTTCAGGTACGGAATTAAAGTGAGATGAATAACAACGGTATCTTCTTCGGGTAATTCCCACTGTAACTGACGTACCGCTTCGATAAAGGGAAGGCTTTCGATATCCCCGACCGTACCACCGATCTCCGTTATAACAATATCAAACTGACCGCTCTTGCCCAGTTTGAGCATCCTTTTTTTAATCTCGTCAGTAATATGAGGAACGACCTGCACCGTTTTTCCAAGGTAAGCGCCTTCTCTTTCTTTATTGATAACGGTTTGATAAATGCGTCCCGTGGTAACATTATTGGCCTGTGATGTAAAAATGTTCAGGAACCGTTCGTAATGGCCAAGGTCGAGGTCTGTTTCGGCACCGTCTTCGGTTACAAAACATTCCCCATGTTCATAAGGATTGAGTGTACCCGGATCAATATTAATATAGGGATCAAATTTCTGAATAGTTACACGCATACCTCTTGCCTGTAATAATTTAGCAAGAGATGCTGCAATAATTCCTTTACCTAATGAAGATGTAACCCCGCCGGTAACAAAAACATATTTAGCCATAAAAAAGATTTACCTCCCAAAAGGGAATATTATTTTGATTAATAAAAAACTATTTAAAAAAAATTAACCATCACCGTAACATCATAAGCATTTTACGGAACAGTTTTATTAAAATATAAATTCAGAAAAAAAGTGGCCTGATCTAAATTTGACCAGCCGAATTGCAAAAAGTGAAAATAAATTCCGGGAGGTCATGCAAACCTACAGCAATTTTCTTTTATTGAAAAATTCACCAATTGGTAATGTGGATAAAAAACAGACAACTATTTTTTGCCAGCTGCATTTCCCGGTTAGTCTTTTGCAATTTTCTTATAACTGGCTACTATTCCCCGTATTAGCGATGAGCTAAATCCCTGGTGCTCCATTTCATTCAGACCCGCAATGGTACAGCCTTTAGGAGTAGTTACTTTATCAATTTCCTGTTCTGGGTGGGTTCCTTTCTGCAGTAAAAGTTCAGCGGCCCCTTTAACTGTTTGCGCCGCGATAAGAGAAGCGGTGGAAGCATCAAATCCAATCTCGATACCGCCCTGGATATTGGCCCGGATATACCGCATGGCATACGCTGTGCCGCAGGCGCCAAGAATGGTAGCAGCTTCCATTAATTTTTCATCAATGGTTACCACTTTACCTAATTTACTGAACAAATCATTTACATATTTTATATCGTCTATTCCGGCATGTTGACTGCAGATACAAGTCATACTTTCCTGGATGGCGATAGCCGTATTGGGCATAGCGCGAAAAGCGGGGATCGTTTTTTTGATAACAGTTTCCATTTCGCTGATCAGCACTCCTGTTACCACAGAGATCAGTATCTTACCGGAAGTCAATTCTTTTTTAATGGCATTTAAAACCTCATCTACCTGAAAGGGTTTTATTGCCAGGATAATGACGTCGCTTTTCCTTACTGCCGCTGCATTATCACTGGTAATTTCGATATTTTTTTCTTTCCATGTTTTCAGGGTAGACGTATTACGTTTTGTAACAATCAGCTCTGAGGCCTTGCTGAATTTACTTTTCAACAGTCCTTCTGCGATTGCAGTACCCAGGTTGCCTCCCCCTATGATGGCAATTCTTTTGCCCATATTAAAATCTTTAAATGAAGTTAAATCAAAACTATTTTCAGGAATAAACAAAAGAAATCCAATCCAGGTAACCGGTGTAAAATATATCCCGCTGATTATTCCGGCAGTCCCTGAAAGATGTACCGTGTAAATTTATAAATCTAAATACTGCTTAGCGCTGCGCCGGCACCTTCTTTATAAAGATAACCTTCAATAGCTTCATCATATTTATCCTTCCACCAGTCGATAGTGCCCCAAAATTCACCGTCAATGACCATCTCGCCGCTTGACACGACACCAATCTTTTCATAAGGATAATCACCTAGTATAGTTTCAAATTTTTTAATATCTTCTATCGCAATAGTTACCACAACCCTACCCTGGCTTTCGCCAAAAAGAAAGGCATCTTTGCGCAGGTTATCCTTTGTAATTATTGAAAACCCTAATTCCCTATTGAATCCCGCTTCACATAACATTACAAATAAACCGCCTTCGCTAACATCATGTGCCGACTGAACAATTTTTCTGGAAATAAGCTCTTCCACTTTTGCGTGCAGGGCGAATTCTTCATCCAGGTCAAAATAAGGTGCGGGAGAAAAATCGAGGCCACATATCTTATGAAGGTATTCTGAGCAATTTATATCGTTGTTCAGTTTGCCTAAAACATATATCACATTACCTTCATTTTTGAAGTCCAATGTCATCTTATTGTTGACATTCTCTAAAACCCCTACCATACCAATTGTAGGGGTTGGATTAATGGGACCATCAGGATTCTGGTTGTAGAAACTGACATTGCCACCGGTTACCGGTGTATCAAATTTCAAACAAGCTTCTCCCATTCCTTTTATTGCATGAACAAACTGGTAATAAACTTCGGGATCATAGGGGTTCCCAAAATTGAGGCAATTGGTAACTCCTATTGGCTTCCCGCCGCTGCAT
>JAOQAL010000648.1 GCA_025963615.1 Chitinophagaceae bacterium
TCAATGGAATGCGATTGCTGAAGGCTTTCCTCCTTTCTTGTTAACTGGCTCAAACCAGCATAATATTTCTGAATAACTTTCAAATCTTCCTCGGAAATATTTTCAATATTCACCATCCGATTGCTTGCGAATTCATGGGCTGCCACCAACTCATTAAGCTTTAATTGAATGGCCAGGGAGTCTTTGTTTTGAGCTTTTTGGATCAGGAATACCATCAGAAATGTAATAATGGTAGTTCCGGTATTTATAACCAATTGCCAGTTTTGGGAATAATGAAATAATGGCCCGGTTAGTACCCAGATTAACACCAGCAGACAGGCCATAATGAAGGCGCCAGTATGGCCCGCGGCGCGTGTAACGGCGGAAGCAAAACGTTCAAAGACTCCCGGCGTTTTGTTCACAATTTCTTTTTCCATATATGCGGTAATTTAATATTCATTAATAAAATATTTCTGCATAAAACCACTTCGTGTCGGCTATCTTTCATTTCATTATGAAAAATAATGACCTGCCTATATCGTAAAACACAAAGGCCCTGAAAAGAGCCTTGGTGTTCACCAGACAAAGAACTTTATTTTATTTTTCTTTCTCATCATCCATTTCCTGTTCTGCCTGCCAGTTGATATCATTCTCCGCAATTTTGGTCAACGATTCGTCAGTTTCTTTTTCTTCATCCAGGGTTGATTGAAGAATGGTTGCGGCATCATCATAGCCCAACAGGGTCGCATACTGAACCAGTCCGCCATAAGTAGCTATTTCATAGTGTTCCACTTTTTGTGCAGCGAGGATAATGGCCGCATCTCTTGTCATGGTTCCATCTTCTGTTTCTTCTACTATCGAATCAGCCTCCTTGGTAAGTCCTTCCATGGCATCACATTTTTTTGCAACAGGCTTTTCTCCGACAATTTCAAAGACCTGCTCCAGCCTGGTAACATGGTCCATCGTTTGACCCAGGTGCATTTCAATGGCTTCCTGGAGCTGAGCAGTCGTAGCAGCTTTCTGCATTTTCGGCAATGCTTTTGTCAAGTGTTTTTCTGCCCAATAAATGTCTTTCAGAGAATCTATAAAAAATTCCTGTAATCTGGAACTGGATATAGGTTCTACGCGCTTCGCGGCGCTTTTCTTAGCTGTTTTTGAACTTGATTTAGTTGCCATAAATTTTATTTTTTAAGAGTTTAAGTGGGAGTATAAAAAACTATGCCGCGATGATTCAGTATCTGATCACTTTAATAATGCTCGTGCTTCCTGCACTTCATATATCCTGTAGGTTGTGGAGGCATAAAGCCATTGGATGGTTGTTCGTATTGGACCGGTATGATTTTATGCTGCTTTTTGTGATGCGTATGAGTCATAGCACTCCAGGGACTCCATACCTGATGACCGGTAGGATAGATAATTGGAAATCTTTCCCGGGTATAGGCATTCTTCATTATGGCATCAATTTAAACTACACTGAAATAAAACCATGCCATACGCCGGTTTAAATCAGCAATGAATCAACTGATTCAGCCACATTTTTTAAAGTTGAATTAGGTCATACCCTGGCTGATCCAAAAGTTAAAAAACGGTATCCCTGTTGACCTGGCTTCAACTCTCAGGCTGTCTGGGTCTTGGTTATTTAAATACAATCAACAGAACTATCATGACTTTTCGATTTGCGCCTATATTTTCTTTTGACATAACAGTCTCAGGCATCATATCCTAAGGGGTCCAGTTAATGTTTTTTTTCAGCAACACCACCAGGATGCGGGCCCCGATCACACCATCCAGTATCCACCATTCAGCATCTAGCATCCTTGTCATCCATCTTATCCGACGGATTCACCCAGCCTGCATACTCCTTACCTTCATGCCTAAACGAAATATCAAAAATAGTCTCCTCCATCATTTATAATTTTTCAAGTTTTGTAATGGCTTTTTTTATATCAATTCCTTTTCCTAATACGGGTTTAAAAAGATCGCCTTGCTCACGGATCCTGGCTACCGCATTATGAATAGTAAAATCCTGCATGGTCAATCCTTTTTTTACTTCGTCCCACGCTAAAGGCATGGACACGGTAGCTCCCGGTTTGGGACGTAGGGAATAAGGTGCAGCCAATGTCGCCTGCGGCCTGTTCTGCAGAAAGTCAATATATATCCTGCCCTTGCGGTTGGACGTGGCACGCTCAATACTCGTAAAAGAGGGCAATTGTTCATTCACCAGTGCAGCAATCAGCCTTCCGAATTCTTTGGACGATTCATAAGTATATTTTGCACCCAGCGGAATATAAATATGCAACCCGGTTGAACCGGAGGTTTTGCAATAACCAGTCACACCGGCGCTTTCCAGAATTTGCCTGGTTACATTCGCGGTCTCAATCACCTGGTCAAATTTATTTTTATCCGGATCAAGATCAATAATACACCAGTCAGGATTTTCGGGCGAATCGATCCGGCTACTCCAGGGATTTATTTCAATACAACCGAGTGAGGCCATATACAAAATATCCTCCTCCCGGGTACAAACCATAAAATTCTTTTTCACTCCTTCTGTCCGGTAAGGGAACGTTTTAATCCATTCCGGTACTTTGCCTGTTACATCTTTCTGATAAAAACTCATACCATTGATTCCATTGGGATGCCGGTTCAAAGATTGGGGCCGGTCCTTAAGATATGGCAGCATATAAGGAGCCACCTGGAAATAATAATTAAGCATATCCCGTTTGGATATCTTTTCTTTTGGCCAGTACAATTTATTAAGATTGGTGAATTTCAGGATATGCCCATTTATTTTTCGTTCCTGCTGAACCTCTGATGGATTTAAAAGTGTTTTACGTTCCCCTTTTCCCGCTTTAGTCAGGAGTTGCTTTTTATGCAAAACTGAATTGGACTTGTGCTTTGTGGATTTGACCTCAACTGCTTTTTCCTCTTTTACCTGGGCCGCTTCTTTATCAATTCTCAGACCTTCAAAAGACGGATGCCGCATCACCCCATCACTGGTCACTTCCGTATATGACACTTCGCAAACTATTTCCGGCTTCAACCAGGTAACAGTGGCTTTTGGAGGATGGGGCCTGAACCGGGAGGGTTTATTGATATCTGGTTCTTTTTCAAAAGGATTTTGCTTGCGTATCAGTGGTTTAAATTTTTTGATCATAACCTTTTGCTGGCGGTCCGAAAAGCCAGTACCGATTTTACCAGAGTAAGTTAATTTCCCGTTTTTATTAACCCCCACCAGAAGCGCACTAAACAATTTATTGCTTCCTTCATTATTTGTATATCCGCCAATTACAACTTCATGACGCAGGGATGTTTTTATCTTAAGCCATTCCCTGGAGCGCACTCCCGGTGAGTAAAGACTGTCTGCTTTTTTTGCAACTATTCCTTCCAGTTTCATTTTTTCTGCAGCCTCGAAAAATTCTGAAGCCGTTGAATCGAACGTTTCGCTGACTTTGATTAAATCATTGTCCGGCAATGTCCCGGTTAACTTGTTTCTTCGTTCTGTCAATGGCAGCCCGAGCAAAGAATATCCATTCAGCCATAAAATGTCAAAAACGTAAAAAATCAAATCGCCATCAGCTTCACTACGCCAGTTCTGCAGATTCCCGAAATTGGAAATGCCCTCTTGGTCTGCAACAATTATTTCCCCATCCAGCACGGCATCCAGGTCCAGCTTTTTCAACGCATCATGTATAGGATAAAATTTATCATCAAAAACTTTATTATTACGCGATTTAAGTTCTGTTTTTCCGGCGTGCAGGTAAGCGAGTGTGCGGTAACCATCCCATTTAATTTCATAAAGCCAACCGTCTTCATCAAACGGTTTATCGATAAGGGTTGCCAGCATGGGCTCAATAAATGCCGGGAATTTTTGTTTTTTTCCTGTTGGGTTTTCCGGTATTTTTTTTACAGGTTTTGTTTTGACGCCTGGAGTCCTTTTCCCGGTATCTCTTGTTTTACCATAAATTTTTTCTGGTTCTTTTTCCATTTGTTTTATGGACTTGCCTGACATAACTGATTTATCCTTTTTGGTTATATCAGTTTTCTTCGCATACTTATCTTTCATCTTCATCAACAGCCAGGAATTTTCTCCCTGGTAGGATGATTTGACCAGGGCATAGTTACCTTTCAATTTATTTCCTGACAGCGTGAAAATAAGTTTTCCGCCTGCCAGTTGCCGGAGAAGGTTTCTTTCCATCTCCTTTTTGTTGCCTGATTTTCCTTCCGCGGGTGTATAAGTACCTTCATCCCAAACAATGACGGTTCCGCCGCCATACTGACCTTTTGGAATGATGCCTTCAAAATTCCTGTAATCATAAGGATGATCTTCCACCATCATCGCAAGCCTTTTGATTTCCGGATCAGTGGACGGGCCTTTTGGCACCGCCCAGCTTTTAAGAACACCGTCCAATTCAAGCCTGAAATCATAATGAAGATGAGAGGCATCATGTTTTTGGATAACAAACCGAAGTGCTTCCTGATCTGCACTGCCACCCATTGGCTCCGGTGTATTGGAAAATATCCTTTTCTTTCTGTAGGTTACCAGGCTCATACTATTTTCACTTTAATCTTCGCCCGTTTAAAGATATAAATTCATGCCACCGTGCAGGGCTCAACGTTCGTTTTGTTTTTTTAAAGGTTGAATTTTCTTTTCCGCATTGTCAATAGAGTCTTTGATTCTCTTCCTTTCCTTCTTCCTGAAATAACCCCGTAGCAGGATGCTGCTTTTAGCAGCTTCCATATTGTCATCAACCTTACTGGCCGTATTCTTAATCGAGGTGACCGTTTCTGACGCCCTTTCCAGGGTGCCTTCTAATTTGCGGGCAATTTTATCGTCCGTCATCATCCTTCCTATAGAACCTTCTCCATGATTGATCTTTTCAACAATTAAAGAAAGGCCACTGGTAATAGCTTCTGCATTCGCCGATACCCTGCTTAGATTATTCATAATCCTGTCCACATCCACCGGATCGACAGATCCCAGCGTTTCTCCATTTTTTAACGCCGGCGCTGAATTTCCACCCGAGCCAGCGTGCAGGATAATCAGTTTATCACCCATCAGGCCATCACTGCCGATCGTTGCGATAGCATCTTTCTTTAAATGAGGTTGAACGCTTTTGTCAAGGGAAAGAAGCAGCCTGACTGTCGTATCGTTAATAAGGGCGATATTGGCGACGGTACCAATATTAATACCCGCGAACCGTACAAAATTTCCTTCCCTGGTTCCTGCGATGTTTTTAAAATTGGTATAAACTGAAAAAGATCTTCCGAAAAGTTTTTTCTGTTTCCCTATCACGAAAATAATTAGAAATAATAAAATCAGGCTGACCAACACAAAGCTGCCTGTTTTAATTTTTTGTGAAGAAGTAATATTCATATTCCTTAATTAAAAAATGACCTGATAAATTCATCATCGGAATTTTCGAGTTCCTCAAAACTTCCTGTTGCGGTATAAGTGCCATTATTCATCACGACAATCCGGTCAGCAATAATTTTTGTACAGGGTATGTCATGGGTTACAATTACCGAAGTGGTTTGGTATTGCTTTTGCATTTTTAAAATCAGTTGGCTTATTTCCTTTGAAGTAATGATGTCCAAACCCGTCGTGGGTTCATCGTACAGTATAATTTCAGGGCGGACAACCAGCGTACGGGCAAGTGCCATTCTTTTCCGCATGCCGCCACTGAGTTCGGATGGCATTTTATCTATAGTATCCTGTAACCCTACTTCTTGCAAAACCTGCACGCATCTTTTTTCAATCTCCCGATGGTCCTTTATTTTTAGAATTCTTTTAAGCGGAAATGCCAGATTTTCCCTTACCGTCATTGAATCGTATAAGGCAGAACCCTGGAAAAGGTAACCCATACGGCAACGTAAATTTTTTAAGGATTCTACATCCAGTTCAGCAATTTCATTATCAAAAACTTTCACTGAACCCGCGTCGGGAAGCAGGAGACCGGTAATGCATTTTAAGGTAACAGATTTACCCTCTCCAGATCTTCCCAGAATCACCAGGCTTTCACCTTTTTTTACCGACAGGTTTATCCCGGATAGTACCAGGTTCCCGTTAAAACTTTTTTCTAAATTTTTTATTTCAATGACTGTTTCGGTTTCCGCTTTCATAAATTACGGTTTAAGAATAAACTACCCAACTTGTAATTTGTACTACAATCACATCAATCACAATGACGGCCACGGACGCAGTGACCACCGCCTTATTAGCCGCTCTCCCAACGCTTTCTGTACCATGGGTGGAATTAAATCCATTCCAGCATCCTGTAAATCCAATAGCCAAACCGAAAAGAACCGACTTTATCACAGCAGGCACTATATCAGAGAATTCTAACACAGAAAATGCTTTCGTAAAAAAAAGTTTAAACGTCATTCCCTCGGATAAATTGGTCGCCATATAACCTCCAAAAATTGCTAAAGCATCCGCAATAATCGTGAGAAGTGGAATCATCAGCATACAGGCAAAAATCCTGGGAACTACTAAAAACTGGACCGGGTTGGCTCCAGATACTTCCATGGCATCTATCTGTTCGGTGACATTCATGCTGCCGAGTTCAGCTCCAATTCCAGAGGCAATTTTTCCGGCACATATTAATGCAATAATAACAGGACAGATTTCACGAAATACAGAAATAGATACCATGCCCGGAATAAAACTTTCCGCTCCAAAATCCTTTAACGTGGGTTGTGATTGAAGCGTAAGGACAATGCCAAGAATAAATCCCGTAAGCAGGGTGATTCCAATGGACTTATATCCCGTATTATAACATTGGCGGTAAAATTCGTTCCATTCAAAACCTTTTCTGAAAGTGTTGCGGATAATTGATTTAAAAAAGTACGCGTTATCCCCTAAAGTTTCAAGAGCCCTGGTAACCGGAGAAAATATTGTTATGGCCATCATTATTTATTTCATGCATTAAAAAACCCAACGATAATTAAATAGATGTAGTTATCTGATTAAAATCATTGGGTTAACCATTGATCATAAGGCAAATCCTTAAAGTATCTGACACGGCTGCCCCATCATAAACGCCTTATTGTCAAATCTTATCCCTTATATTAATACAAGACTTATGCCCTGCGCCCTATAAGTTCCGGCGAGTATAAGTTTCTACACTTTGAGTAATTCCAGTACGTATAAACCCGGTACCCCGGATTCAGGGCATGGATTTTTTGCTGATGATGGGCAATGAATAAAGAAGATATTCAGCGGATAGTCACCGGTTATTTCAGAAAATTAAAGAAGTGTATCCAGGAAATCCTGCCTGGTTTTGAGGCTGAGCAACTACATCAATTCAGGGTGGAATATAAAAAACTGCGTGCCTTTTTACGGATGCTTTCATTAAGAGACAATGACAAAGAGAAACCCCGGCTATCTAAAAATTTAAAAAAAGCCTACCATCTTGCCGGATCCATCCGGGACTTGCAACTGCAAAAAAAAAGCATCGTAGAGGCTGTCAGACCCGACCAAAAAAAGGCAAGAAAGTATTTTAACCAGCTTCAGCGGGAAATTAAAAATTTGGAAAAGGAGTTATCAGAAGTATTGGATGAAAACCCTGTATCAGAAAGTAAAAAGAAAACAGTGACCATGCTGCCTGGTAAATTTCAGGCCGTGGACTTCAGGCATTTTATGCAAACAAAAAGAGTCACTTTAAAAAACATGATCCTGGCAGGTGATTTCAGAGACGATAGAATTCATAGCATCAGGAAGTTACTGAAAGATATATTTTATTCAAATAAACAAATCACCGGCGAAAATGATAAATCAATCCCGGGTCAATGGAAAGAAAAAAATGAATCATATTATAAAGTACTACTAGAGGACCTTGGTAATTTCCAGGATAGATGCAGGGCCATTTTGTTATTAAAGCCATACTGGCTTCGCCAGCTAAATACTACCAATCAAATGCTCCTGTGCCATGTCAAAGAAACCTGGATAAAAGATAAACTGGCTAAGAAGCGCAAACTGGTGAGTAAACTAAAAAAGGACTTTCTTTCATTGCCTGTCCGGCAAGTTTCGGACAGTGTCAGTTTATTGAAATATTCTTAAGCCGGTCACAAAGACCCTGCGATTCGCGGTCATGAATGGCTTCGCCTACGATCATATTTTTTGCAGTGGGTGCAGTACATAGTCATTCGGGTATTAAAAAGTCGACTGGCGCTTTTATTTTATTGAAAAGAAGGTTCAAAAAGAGATTCCTCTTTTTTTTCACAATATTCTTTTAGCTGTACGGCCATCCGGTGCATTTTCTCAAAATGAGCAGCTTTTACTTCTTCAGGAACAGGAGATTCACCAACATTCATAAAACGGCAGGCCAAGCCGCAGATCTTTTCATTTATTTTCTTAAATACAAATTCATTAACAACGGATAGATTCATCTCTTTAATCAGGCAGCTTTCTGCATACATGATTCCTTCATCTGATACCGTCATCCGCAGGGGTGAGACAATGGCCTGGTAGTTGTCGAATGTGCAATGATGAATACTTCCAATAAATGCATACGCCACGTCCTGCTCTATTTTTTGCAGGCCGGGCATCCATTCAGGACGACCGGAAATATTCATCATCACCATATACACATCCCGGAAATTGGCGGCTATTGGTATTTCGAGATAAGTCGTATTATCCGAGTGATAATAGCTTTGCGGAGCTGGCGGTTCCGGCACATTTTTTCTTGCCTCATTGAGCAGGGTAAAGCGATATTCCACTTTACCGATTGAAGCATACTCTTCCGATGAGCTAGCCCATATCATTTCAGCCGGTTCAGTTGAGGCAGCTACCTGCTGCAAAAGTTTTTCTGTCATCAGCAGGTACTCGTTATTGTCAATACTGTTTTTAAGTAAGCGGTGGGCAACGATCATTTCCGGACCTGATTGTTTTACAAAGCGTCCCACTTTTATTTCCGCCAACGGCCCATGATGCACTATGAACTTCAGGGTAAGATTAATAATAGCCTGGCAAGCCCCGCAAGGACAAATAGTATGCTGCTGCAGCCATTTGCGCTGAAAGTGAAAGGCGTTAAAAATCTTCAGGCAGATGTCTAGTATTTGCTTTTGGGAAGGAGCCGAGCCTTTTTTGATCAGCAACACAGCATCTCCTTCAATCTCTGAAACTTCATATTCTTCACCGACGGCCTCCAGGATGGCATCGATAAGAATATTGATAGCATGGGTACTATGGGTGAGTTCAGTAGTGGTCATGAACTCTGTAAACCCGCTGATATCCGGGATCAGGATTGTCGCGTTAGTTTCTGCCATGATGAAAATGAATGGATCACTAAGTTAAGAAAGATTGGCGTTATGTGATACTAGAAAAAAACCAGCCCGGAACCATCATTTTCTGCCGCTGGCAGGTCTCCAATGGCAGCAGCATTACGTTATGCCGGATACGGGGCAGCGAAACATCTCATAAACTGAAATTAGCCGTTGTAGCGTTCATTCAGTTTCCACACCCCCTCGTGTTGGATACCGGCCCACGGGCTGGTATGGCCGGGAAAGTACATCGATAGATAGCCCTGGGTATTTCATTCCAACTACCACTAAGTAGTATATCCATTACCGTTATATATTAAAAAATACCACTAAGTGGTATTTTTTATTGCAGCATTACTCTTTAGTTTTGAAAACTTTTTTAAACCTAAACTCTTATTTTATGAAACAAAACATTTTATTCGTTCTATGTTCAGTCATTCTGCTTACGGTTGGTTCCTGTAAAAAAGGAGATATCGGCCCGCAGGGCACAACCGGTCCGCAGGGTCCTGCGGGCCCTCAGGGTGCTATAGGTACAGCCAACGTTATCTATTCCGACTGGTTCACTCCGGCCGTCTATACAAAGGATACCATTTTCGGGATCTGGGGATTTAATTATAATCAGGCTGCCACCGCTATTACCCAACAAGTGCTGGACAGCGGCGCCGTGCTGACCTTTGGCAAATTGCATGGTTATAATCCGGGTATCTGGCCGGCAGGACAGGTTGCCCAGTTGCCTGTCAATCTCACTTATATCGTGGGAAGTACCATGACCGATACCTGGTCAGCGCTTGCCACGGTAGGCAATCTCAAGATCCGCTTTGTAAATGATCTGAATTTTTACAACTCAATCAGCACTAGCCATCAGTTCCGCTTTATCGTAGTGCCCAGTGGTATTCCGGGCGCGCGAATGGAGCAGTTAACTTACCAGGAGATTTGCAAAAAGTATAGTATTCCTGAATGAGAAATTTTAAAGAAGCCGTTTTCAAAAAGGCGGCTTCTTCTATTCAGTATTCCCTCTCGGGTCAAAAACCATTAAACCTCCTAAAAACTCATTTTATGAAACAAAATATTTCATTATTTCTTTGTTCCCTGGTACTACTGATTTCGGTTGCTTCCTGCAAAACATCAGATAACAGGTCCCAAAGCAAGGATGCACCAGCAAAGCTTACAGCGATAATGGGTACCGCACCGGATGGACACAGCAAGGCAAAAGCGGATTCGACTCCGGTTAAGCAAGGGCAATGGAGCTACAATCCGCAGGGAGATGATGTTTATCCATTGCTATATATTTTATCGTCAATCTTAATCGCATTACTTTTTATCAGGACGCTGAAAGTGAACAAACACCCGACTCATTACTCCTGATTCAACTCATGAGAAGATCTTAGGTGTTACCTGGTTGAATAAGAATAATAATCTGAGTGAACCCTATGTGGTTCACTTTTTTTGAACAACATAGCAAGATTCAAAGGCGTATAGGATAACACATAGATAAACGACCACTGAAAAAATCAAAACCTATATGACCTATATCCCTCCTATTTGGTTCTCTTTTTTTGAATCACATAGCAGGATTCAAAGGCACATAGGATAACACATAGATAAATGACCACTGAAAAAATCAAAACCTATATGACCTATACCCCCCTATTTGGTTCTCTTTTTTGAACTACATAGAAAGATTCAAAGCTGTATAGGATAGCATATAGATAAACGACCACCGTAAAATCAAAACCTATATGACCTACATGCCTCCAATGTGGTTCTCTTTTTCTTGAAACCCATTGTGGGATTTTATAAACATTTCTTTCGCTTGCTGAAATCATCGTCGCGCGGAGGCAAGGCATGGCAGGCATAGTTTTATAGTATGTACTATATGGAGTGGAACTGGCAAAAATTTTATGACAAGGGGGAAACATGGTTAATAACAACCGGACCCCGGATCATCATCGCTATTTTAGTTTTAATCATCGGATTCTGGCTTATCCGGAAACTGAACAAATGGGTGAAGATTGGAATGGAGCGAAAAAAAATCAATCCTTCTTTACGTTATTTTTTTGAAAATCTTCTGGCTATATCACTCCAGATATTCCTGATTTTTTTTGTTTTACAGGTCGCTGGCATACAGCTCACCTTTTTGACAGCTATCATAGCTGGTCTGAGCGTAACGGCCGGTCTTGCTCTTTCCGGCACCCTGCAAAATTTTGTTAGCGGTATCCTGATCTTGCTTATGAAACCCTTTAAGGTCGGCGATATTATAAATACCCAATCGCAGGAAGGAACCGTGACAACGATCCAGATTTTTTATACCACAGTACTTACTTACGACAATAAAACAATATTGGTACCCAATGGTCAACTATCTAATAATGTAGTAATTAATCTTAGTAAAGAAGGGAAAAGAAGACTTGACCTCGAAATAAAATTTGGGTATAATACGGACTACGAAAAAGTAAAAAGCATTCTGCTGTCAACTCTTAACGGTATCGGTGAAATCAATACTGAAGAAGTTCCCCGCATCGGGGTGTCATCACTGGACACTGATAAATATGCAGTGAGCATCAACGTTTGGGTAGCCTCGCATGGATTTACAGATCTGAAACTTAAACTGCAGGAGATGATTCTAAAAAATCTTATCCGTTCAGGGATAAAATTACCCGGTACCTGATGAATTTAAAATTAAGACGCAATGGTTGGTTCATCTTCTGAAAACTGCGGCAGCAATTTTCTGTTGCAGAAATTTCGCAAATTCAATCACTTCTGCTGCTGAATTTGCCTT
>JAOQAL010000691.1 GCA_025963615.1 Chitinophagaceae bacterium
CGCCCCATATAGCGGGATATAGTATGGTAGCTTTTTATAAAATGAGCGAAGTACTTGCCGATATACTTCAACTTAAAAAATGAAAACCGCCGGATAGTATGATCCAGCCCAGGATTTTTCATTTGAAAGGGGGAACGGGCTAATGCCAATGCCCCCGTCTCCAATACCATCCGTTTTTGCGCGTTGCCCAATGCCCCGGTACCCAGTGTTTTCTTCTGGCAGGAGCCCAGTGGCCTTCCTTCCAATGATAGCGCCCGCCCGTTGCGACCCAGTCCCCATCTACCCAAACCCATCTTGGTCCAGGCACTGGCGGTCTGGCATAAGCAGGGGGACCAGGCCGTTCAGTGACTATAATTCCCGGTCCGCATGATGTACTGGTAATTATACCCGCCGCCAGTAAAAGGAGTATAATAGTTTTTTTTATATTTTTTGGTTTGCGCTATTCAATTTAGCGGTTTCAATAACTATGCCACCGGAAATCCCGCAACGGGAGTAATAGTAAGGGCATTAAGGATAATTATTTTTTCAAAATGTTCTTTATATTTGTAACAATTAAATGCAACGCTTCAGTTAAACGTCTGAGGCGTTGTTATTTTTTTCTTTTTATCCAAAAGGAGGTGATATGAGTGATATACAGTACGTGACCGCTAAAACACTGGAAGAGATGAAAAAGGAACTGCACCGGATGAGAGCGGTGGAGCGCCCAGCGGCCTCGAGGGCTATTGCCGAGGCCCGGGAAAAGGGCGATTTGAAAGAAAATGCAGAATATGATGCTGCAAAAGAAGCACAGGGGATGCTGGAGGCTAAACTGGCATTGCTTGAAAGCCAGGTGGCCAACGCCCGTATCCTGGATGAAACCACCATTGACACCAGTAAAGTATCTGTTCTCACTAAAGTGAAACTAACTAATCTTAATACAAAGAAGGAAATGGTGTACCAGATTGTCAGTGAAAAAGAGGCCGATCTGAAAACGGGAAAGATTTCTGTGTCGTCACCAATAGGAAAGGGGTTGTTAGGGAAAAAGATTGGGGATGTTGTGGAGGTACAGGCGCCGGCAGGGGTCGTTAAGTTGCAGGTAGAACATATTTCAATTTAACCGAAGCCCCTGATAATTATCGGGGCTTTTTTTTATGAAATATATTATATACAGGTTTGTAGATTTGCTGGCCAAAAACGATTGATGCGTATTCAATCCCTCATAAAGAGCTATATCGCAAAAACTTTTCGCCGTATGACTATCTTTTCTAAAATCATTGCAGGAGAAATACCGTCTTATAAAATCGCGGAAAATGACCGATTCTTCGCTTTTCTTGACATTTTACCGCTGCGGAAAGGACATACCCTGGTAATCCCCAAAAAAGAAATAGACAATCTATTTGATCTTCCGCAGGAGTATTTAAGTGAAATACTCCTGTTCGCCCAACCTATTGCGAAAGCGATTGAAAAAAGTTTTGATTGCGACCGTTGCGGTATCAGTGTTATCGGGCTCGAAGTTCCGCATGCACATATACATCTTATCCCCATTAACTCTGCTAATGATCTGAATTTTACAAATGCCAAGCTTAAATTATCGCAGGAAGAAATGAAAAAAGTGCAGCAAAAAATTGTGAGTCACCTGTAAGAGTAATTTTATTGCATCGTCATTACCGCCGCTATCGTTTCAATGCCTTCCCATAAAAAACTGATTTGCAAATTCTCGTTTTCCGCATGTTGGTTATTGTCATAATTCACGATCGGGATGCTCAGCACTTTTGCATTTAGCTTTTGTTCAAAAACAATTAATGGTAAGCTGCCGCCGGATGATGGAATTAAAACGAGGGGATAGTCAATCGTTGACTGTACGGCCTGCACGACACTTTTAGCAATGGGCAGATCCATAGGGGTTCGTTGGGCATTATACCCTGTGCCGTGAGTAATCTTTATCAACCTAGCGTATTGCAGACGTTCCTCATCCACAGGGTCCTTATCAATGACATGATATCCTTTCGATTCAATATAATGGATAACTTTCTGCATCTGTCTTTCTCCATCATTGCCCTTTACCAACCTCAGATCAAGAACAGCTTCCGCTTTGGTTGGTATCTGGTTACTTGCCATACTGCCCACATTGCCACTCTGAATACCGTTAATGTTTAAGGTAGGCAGGCTCAATAATTCAAGAAAGGGTTTACCTTCTCCATCTGGTTGTTGGATGCCCAGTTCTTTTTTTAATGTCTCTTCAATGCCTGGAACTTTTGCAATAGCTTCTTTTTCGCTTGCTGATAACGGAACCACATCATCATAAAAACCATCAATCAATACGTTCCCTTTTTCATCTTTCATACCTGCCAGTAGCTGCACCAGGTTTAGGGCAGGATTAGGCGCCCAGTTGCCGTAATTACCACTGTGCAAAGGCCTTTTGGGGCCATAGACGGTCAGGTACATATTTACATCCCCACGGACGCCGAACGAAACCATTTTTTTACCGGTTACATGACGTGGCCCGTCTATGATAATAAATATATCGCTATTGAGTTTGCTTTTATACTGTTCAAAAATTTCACCGATATGCGTGGAGCCCTCTTCTTCTTCTCCTTCAAAAAAGAAAATAATATTGTTATTCAGCGTTACCTTAGTTTTCACGAGGGCATCATAAGCATTGATTATGGCCATAACGCCTGCTTTATCATCCGCGCTGCTACGGCCGCTTATACGCCATGACGGGTTTATCGGATCGCCTTTGGTATAGTTAATGATGGTGCCTCCTCTTTCAAGTGGTGCTGTAATGAAAACCGGGTTGAAAGGTGATAGTCCTTCCGACCATTGTTTTGGATTCACCGGCTGTCCGTCATAATGCGCATAGAGCGCAATGGTATGTTTTGCATCCTTCACTTTTATTTCTCCAAAGACCGCCGGATTGGTTCCGGAAGATTTTCCAAACAGCAATTCAGCCCTGATTCCCCTTTTTTCCATCATTTGTTTGATGAAATCGGCGTTGTGCCGGATGTTTAAAGAATCGGCTGCCATGTTGGGAATAGACAGGAACTCTCTATATTCTTCGATAAGTTCCGCTTGGTTTGCCTGGCAATACTGTCTTATTTTAATTTGAGTTGTTTGAGATAAGACGGCAAAGTAAAAAAGCAATACCGGCATCGCAACTATTCTTTTAACAGCGGGTTTCATTGTAAAAAATTAATAAGCTATGTAAAAATATTGATCCCGCCCCCATCTAGCATCTAGTATCCAGCCTCCAGTATCCATCCTTCAGCCTCCACCCCCTATTTCACTCGTTGCGGATTT
>JAOQAL010000715.1 GCA_025963615.1 Chitinophagaceae bacterium
GTGCTAATGGATTAACAGGTAATAACAGGCCAAAAGTCTTTCGGGTCACTGCTGCTGTAAATGTAGACATCCGCTACAACCTGACAGGCTTTAAGCCGAAGGCAGCCATCTTATCTGATGGTGGCAATCAGACTGTTCATGTAGGTTATATGACAGCGGCTGGCATTCCATCAACCAACTACGCATTGGCTGTAGGAAGCGATTTATTGGTTAAATGTTTCACCTTTGCATACCACGGCCAATGCCCCTATCAGTACTAGTGTAGCTTACCCTAACCCCGATCTTGGTTTTTCGCAAATACAAGGAAGCTATGACGCAGATAAAAATGGCAGTGTGAGAAACTGGACAATGACGGCGGGCATTAACAACGAACACAATCATGCTACCGGCACAGGTCTCTATGCTTCGGTTATTGGCGCCAGCGTATCAAAACTGAAAGCTGGAGGGGGTGGACTTGTTTTCTATATCGGTAACCATGACTTCAATTCCAGCAGCGCCACTGGCATCAACGGTATCCGGATGTATATGAATGCCTTTCTTACGCCGGGTTCTATCAATAATAACTGCAGTATCGGGCAGACAGTGCTCAACCTGCTACCTATAAAACTACTTTTTTTTAACGCTATCGCGGACAACAGTAACAGCAAGGTGGACCTGAAGTGGATTACCTCAACTGAAATAAATGCCAGTCACTTTGTGATTGAAAGAAGCACAGATGGCATTCATTTCAGCGATCAAGGCATGGTGTCAGCTTTCGGAAATTCAACTGAACAAAAAAATTATTTTTTCAACGATAATTTTTCTTCAGCCGCCGGCAGTACTATATATTATCGTCTCCGCCAGGTGGACAATAACGGAACATTTGACTATTCGCCGATCCGGACTATACAAATTGAACAATCAGCGGGGAAAACCGCATTAGTTTATCCGAACCCGGTGACGAATAAATTGTATATATCCATACCTGCAGGCTGGCAGAATAAAAAGGTAGTATTGGAATTATTCAACAGTACCGGGCAGCTTGAAAAAAGATCAGAAGTATCGGGTAGTTTTATTGAGCCTGTGAATATGATTCATTTTACTCCCGGTATTTATATGGTCAGGATGAGCTGTAATAATGAAATGGCGAGGCAAAAAATTATAAAACAATAATCAAACCTGATACCATAATGCATCGCCTTTGGCAGGACGCCGAATGCGATGCACTATAGTATTTGACCTCCGTCTCTAATCCAGAAAAATTATATCAAGTAAGCCTTTTTGATTGGTCGTGTAGTAATCAATTCCACTTCCGTAAACCCATTCTTTTGGCTCATATACAAAACCCGCTTTTACCGGATTTTCGTGTAAATAATCCAGCCGCTGTTTATACTTTTCTGCGCTGTCCAGTAAAACAGGGTGATTTTCATGTTGCCAAAACTGGTAACGATAATTGCTTTTATTCTCTCTCCCATGTTTTTCAAAAATATCAAGTATCCATCCTTTGCGGCTTTCCCGGCTATTGTTGATTATAGCATCAATAATTTTTATTGCTGTAAAACTCTTGATATTTTTTATTGTCATGTTGGGTTCATAGCCATTTGTAAATGAACATATCATGTGAAAATGATTGGGCATCAATATCCAGGCGTGAACCTGTAATCCCTGGTTCTTTTGACAAAACCGGAAACTATCAATTAGGATACCCTTGTAAATATTTCTTGTAAAGATATCTACCCATGCAACAACCGTTGATGTAACAAAATAGACGCCTTCTCTGTCAATAAATTTATACTTGCTGCTCATAATAGCAAGGTAATATCTTTAATTACTCTGATAATTTACTGATTAAAGTAATATCATTAGCATGTGGGGGACAGTAAGATATAGGGATACAAGTAACGGTAAGGCCAGGTCGGGAGACCTGCGCCAGAACTGGATCTGCGCCAGGACCCATATTTTAATTACTCTGATAATTTACTGATTATATTAATATTATTAGTATGCGGGACGGTAAGAAAGAGGGATACAAGTAACGGTAAGGCACAGGTCGGGAGACCTGCGCCAGAACTGGATCCTTCGCCAGGCCCCATATTTTTAATTACTCTTATACTTTACTGATTATGTTAATATTATTAGTATGCGGGACGGTAAGAAAGGGGGATACAAGTAACGGTAAGGCACAGGTCGGGAGACCTGCGCCAGAACTGGTAAGGCCAGGTCGGGAGACCTGCGCGAGAACTAGATCCTGCGCCAGAACTGGATCCTTCGCCAGGACCAATATTTTTAGTATGCGGGGGACGGTAAGAAAGAGGGATACAAGTAACGGTAAGGCACAGGTCGGGAGACCTGCGCCAGAAGCGGTCTGGAGATCTGCGCCAGAACTAGAGACTCGCGCCAGAAAGCACGAGGAATCTGGATAGTTCTTGGTTTAATCAACTGGTTGCTTCGTCCGCTGACGGCGGAAGACAAAGGGACTTCTCACTCTTTCGATTCTTCGAGGTTATCATGATTATCGCCACCGAGACTGTAATAATTGTTCTCTTCATCTTCTTCGCCTATTTCTTCATCCTTGTCATCCAGCTCAGCACCGGGTATATCCAGGTCATCGCCAGAAGGATCTTCTTTAAAATCTTTTTCATTGCCCCTGCCTTCCTTTTCGTGACTGGGATCTATAGTTGATTTGTCTTCCGGGTTGATGTTATCTTCTTTTTTGCCTTTATTATAAATATCATCTGCCGGTTTATATACCAGGTCGGGTGGTAAACTATTATCATCCTTATCCTGCTTTATTGAAGATTTCTTTTTCATGTTTTATTATTTTAGCAATCATTAAAAAATAGTAGCAGGGCACCAACCGAATCAGTTACGCGAAAATGTGGTTGTATTGCCTGCATAATTTGCTGCATCCAGGCTGCTGAAAAATTCACGCATATCATTTGCCAGTAGTGCAGGTGTTTCCATTGCGGCAAAATGACCTCCTTCGGGCATTTGTGTAAAACGTTTTACATTAAATATCCTTTCTGCGAAATCCCGCGGCGCCGTTATGATATCCTTTGGGAAAATGGCGACGCCTACAGGGGTCTTTGGTTTGATGCGATCCTTTGCAGGAGACATTTGCATGCTTTCATAATAAATGCGGAAGGCGGATGCAGCCGTTTGTGTAATCCAATAGATCATGATATTGGTGAGTAATTCATCCTTACTGAAACGATTTTCAATATCACCATGGCAATCGCTCCAGCTACGGAACTTTTCAATGATCCATGCGGCAAGACCCGGCGGCGAATCATTCATGGCATAGGCAAGGGTTTGCGGTTTGCTGGCCTGTATCATCGCATAGCCTCCTTCCGTCATCTGCCATTTTTGACCTGCTTCTATATATTTTTTTTCCGCTTCCGATAATTCACTGGGTGGGATACGGAGTATATGCCGGTATGGGATATCGGTAAGATGAATGCCAGTTAGCAAATCCGGATGGCGCAATACCAATTGTTCGGTAACCGAACTGCCCCAGTCGCCGCCATGTGCAGCAAATTGTTTATAACCCAGTTCCTCCGTCATTAACCGGGCAAACAGGTCGGCTATCTTTTCGGGGTTCATCCCTTTTTCACTGGGACTGTCTGAAAAGCCAAAGCCTGGCAAGGAAGGGACGATAACATCAAATGAAAAACCATTTGCATCTGGCTGGATTAACAGTGGAATGATTTTCAAAAAACGGATGAAAGAATCCGGGTAGCCATGGGTGAGTAGTAAAGGAATACTGCTATGCCCTTTTCCTTTTTCATAAATATAATGAAGACCAAAACCATTTATTTCGGTACGGTAATGGCTGAATGCATTCAACGATTTTTCCTGCTTGCGCCAGTCAAAATCTTTTTGCCAGTATCTGCAAAGATCCTGGAGGTAATGGAGATCAGTACCATAGTCCCAGCCACTGTTGATAATAGCATCTGGCCAACGGGTAGAAGCCAAACGGCGATGCAGGTCGGTTAATACATCCTCCGCGACATTAATGATGAAAGAGGTGCTCATACATGATATGATTTTGGGTGGCTATTTTTTTACCCTCAAATATTCCGCTATCACTATTTCTTTCAATACAAAATAAAACGGGTGGTTATAGGGTAGCGGGTGTTGATTCATTATATCCCCAACGGCGGCAACACTTTCTTTAATGAGAATATAAACCTGTCTGTCAGAAAAAAATACGGGATCACCTGTGACCTGGTCGGTGGCATTAAAAATGGCACTGAGAATTGTATATTCAGGCGCGGCACATTCGGCAGACCCTTTTGGTATAATAATAAACGAACCTTCTATTAAGTAACCACCCTGTTCATCGCGGTAGGGACCGCCGGAAAATCCATATCTCTTTCTTTCCATGATTTATTTCTCGCATAAGGAGTAATAAAATCATGCCGGGGCTAAAGAGACCAAGAGGTCCAAGGAGAAAAGGAGGAAAAAGAAAGGCTATTTTCATTTTTCTGCAATCACATTGATTGATGGCATAGCCCGGTGCGTTTTGGGTTTAAAATCGTAACCTAATACCGCGCCGATGGTTGCAGCGAGCTGGGCCTGGTAAAGTTGCTCCTTACCATCGACTTCGCCGGATGAAGGAATGCCCGGGCCCATGACTGCAAGCCATGTCTGTCCGGAATCTTTAATTTCCGGTCCATGCTGCCGCCATTGCGACTTGATGCTATCTCCCCGGCCATGGTCGCAGGTAAGGAGAATCGTGGTTTTATTTTTATACTGCGGCAGCGTTTGAATGAGGTCCCACAATTCTTTTATCATCCTGTCTTCAGCAAAAGATGTTTCAAGATATTGATCATAGTTGCCTTCATGAGCAAAAGCATCTGTTTCGCCCAAAGCCAGGTAGAGTACGCGTGGCCGGTATTCTTTAAGATATTCGATGGCTGCAAAATAGGTAAGCAGGTCGGGCCGCTCGGTAGTTGGTCTATTGCTGAGGCGCTGCATCTGGTTAAGCAGTCTGAAACGGGAGCCAGCAAAGGTAAATGTGTCAGTGTCTGCATTAATATACAGCTTGCTGTTTTGCCTGTTAAGCAGGTAAGGGAAAAGATCGGAAGTAGCGAATACCGCCACTTTTCCCTGGAAATCTTTTTGACTGTTAACAAACTCCAGCACATTATCTGATTGGCTTATCAACTGGCGGTTCGACGTAATGGCCGGATCGACATAACCGGTAAGCATTTCACTGAAGCCGGGATAAGTTAACTGGAAAGGGTTTTTGACGTTGACCTGGTTGCCGAGGAGCCGGTTGCCGTAGAGTTGACCCTGCTGTGCTATGGTTTCCCAAAGAAAAGGAAATAATTTTTTCCGGCGGTTATGCATATCGTTGTCCCAAAACTTACGGGTGATGTCTTCTTTATCTTTTGTAAATGTGGGGTTATTAACAAGCACGGAATCAGCGCCGGTAAATACTTCCTGCCAGCGCATACCGTCGAGAACTACTACGAGTAAATTTTCTGCTTTGTGATTTTGGGCAAGAGCAGGCAGGCTAAAAATTAAAAATATAATCCAGCAAAACACAAATTTGACTGCAGTTAACATGATTTCCTGTTTAATAATTTGATCAGGTACTGTCCGTAAATATACAAATCTCTGGTTCGGACTTGCTCCGCCTATATTCCTGCCAATAAGTGAGTGATGTATTTTGGAGGATTGATCAAAGTTTTTTTCTTACTCTTCGTGGTTCAAAACATAAAGTTGATTCTATGCCGAAGTGTTAACCAGAGAGACATTATTAAAACACTTTTTTTATTTGAAAAAGAAAATTAGAACCTGTGTTTTCGTGTATTCTCTGTGCTTTGGTGTTTTCCAAATCGTATTTTATCTCTCTCAAAACCCAGCGCCGCAAAGTTTATGCATTTCAGGAGATTATTGTTTTGGAACACAGAGGCACGGTGACACAGAGAATACACAAAGAGAATGTATAATAGATTGAATTAATCCTCCGCAAAAACTGAAGTCCACCTCAATTTATCGAAGGGTTCACGAACTTTTGAACTCCTAAACTCTAAAGGTCTCTGTGCAATGGTGCCTTTGTGTTTCAATACAAAAAGGTTTTGATGTCACGCAAAGCCGCAAAGAGCCCATGGGTGAATATATTTAATATGCTGTAATTGTTTTGAAACATAGACACGGAGGCACAAAGCCAGTGTTACTGGTCTCGCGCAATATTTTTTAGTCATTGCGGAGAATTTATATAATGCTACCAAAGATCTTTACCAATTACATGTTACATTAAGATAGCAGGAACAAAGTGAAAGGTGCCCTGGCAATAAATTTCCAAGCATTGCGCGAGGCGTTACCTCTTTACCTGCTTGCAAAGAAATTGAAGATTGGGTTTATAAAACCGGCTATACCACCATTGCCGGTACATTGCCGGTACGGGCTGTTGTACAATTACACTATCGGGCACATGCTGTTCAATGCCTTTTCTGACTAAATTTTGTATATCTATTAAATAATTTTCCATCAATTGCATTTCCTTTTTGCCAGCTACAGACCCATGGCCAGGAACATAGGTGTGTATTGAAGTGTCTTCTATAAAATGTTTTATGTGCTTTTGCCAACTGGCAGCATCTCCATCTCCTATATAAGGATGACGGGTAACAAAAAACAGGTCGCCCATAAAAGCAATCCCTTCCAAGGGCAACAACATTACCAGATCACTTTCGGTATGTCCTTTTCTGCATTCCACCAGTTTAATGTTTCTTTTGCTGCCATATATCCATAAAGAATCAGAAAAGGTGATATCAGGAAGAGTGATCTTTAATTCGGGAAGGGATTGCGCTATGCCTTCGTAATAACCTGTCCACATGATCAATTCCTTCTTTTCTGGTCCGCTTGCTTTTTTTAATTTTTCTTTTTCAGCAATGGCATATGTTGCAGCATTTTTCTTTTCCCATTCCTGTTCTTCTTTTTCGCTGGGGAGCATTTTAGTTCTTGTCCACGCCGTGCTGATAATAGCTGCCTGCGGAATAAATGACTGGTTGCCGCGTATATGATCGTTATGATAATGGCTGTTGATAACGAGGGCCACCTGGCGGCCGGTTAGTTGTTCCGCGGCTCTTTTCAAGTCCCTCGCCGCTTCGGGTGTCATAAAGGGATCGAATACAATGGTCTTATTGCCCAGGTCAATAATGCCTGCGTTGCAAATAGCATGACCATAATTATCATTTTGGATGGCCGCCCATACGCCGGGAGCCAGCTGTTCCAGCCTGAAGTGCCTGGATAAGGGAGGTATCCATGAAATGGTTGTTGCCATCCAGAGCAACAAATATTTTAGCATAACAAATCGTTTGGTAATAAAAGGTACAAAGTTTTTGCGTGTATGGGTTTTCTTTATCCCGCGTTTGTGTTTGTAAAAGGCGGGTGAAGTGCTGGATCGGCCAACTCAACAGCTTCAATATTGAAACGGCGAAATAAATGCCGGGAGAAGATTACAGGTGCGTGCGGACGCGTAGAACTGTCAGGGAATTTTGTTGTTGGTAATAGCGATTTGAAAATTGGCGGTCAAGCCGCATTCAACATATAAGCTTAAATCAGCATAAAGACTGTTTACTAAAATCAAAAAACGGAAGCCGCATAAATAATCTGTTGTTTGTTTGCATGCCGGCAGCCAAAAAAATCCTTACCTTAATCGCCTCATCAAAAATAAATTATGCTGAACAGACGCGATATGCTTACGTTATCCGGTGCTGCTGCCGTTGCTTCGTTGGTGCCTGGTATCGTTACCGCGGCGGCTGGTCCTGCTATCGGGCCTTTCCGCTTTTGCCTGAACACCAGTACGATCAGCGGACAAAATCCAGGCCTTCTTCATGCTATTGAAATAGCTGCCACGGCTGGCTATGATGGTATGGAACTATGGGTGAATGATATCAAGGATTATTTGAACAAGGGCCATTCGATCCAGTCCCTGGCAGATTTTATTAAAGGAAAAGGCATCCGGGTGGAGAATGCCATCAGCTTTACTGAATGGATGGTGGATGATGATACTAAACGGAAAGAGGCGTTGGTGGAACTGGAAGAGGAAATGAAGATGATGGCTGTGCTCGGTTGCCGCCGCATTGCCGCGCCGCCTGCCGGGGTAGAAAAGGAGGAACCGATTGACTTTCAAAAAGCGGGTGCCCGCTACCGTGAGGTACTGGCGATTGGCAGAAAATACAACGTAATGCCCCTGCTGGAATTCTGGGGCGCTTCGGGTACCCTGTACAACCTGGGCCAGGCTCTGGCCATTGCCGCTGCTGCCAATGATCCGGATGCCCGCATACTGCCGGATGTGTATCACCTATTTCGAGGCGGCTCAGGATTTAACGGATTAAAACTGGTAAATGGAAAAGCGATCGACATTATTCACATGAATGATTATCCTGGTTCCAAACCGGTGAATGAGCAAACAGACAGTGACCGCGTATACCCCGGCGATGGCGTCGCACCCTTGAAGCAGGTGATTCGTGACCTGCAGCTAATGGGTGGCGCTAAGGTGCTTTCCCTTGAACTTTTTAATAAAGATTATTGGGCACAGGATGCGCTGACGGTTGCCAAAACAGGGTTGCGGAAAATGAAGTCGTTGGTGAATGAGGTTAGAAGTGGGAAATAAATGGATGTTTTAAAAATCCAATCACAGTTCCTTTAGCTGCGGTTGTTCTGTCCATGCTTTTTATTATGGGGCAAAAAGAGGCTGTGTCCATAGTGTAATATTAAAATAAGTCCGCAGAGGTATTGAGAAAGCAGCGATGGGTTCTTAACAGTTCATCTCTTTGCGGTCCTTGCGTGAAATATTACTTTTGAGGCAGCCTCAACTAAATTTATGACGTTGATATTTTTTATTAAAAATCCTTTTATTACTATTTCAGCATCAGCCTAGCAATTTTTTCCCTTCTTCTTCTATCACAGATTTTATTTTGCCTTTGAAGAGGACAGCCGGTAATGGAATATCACTCGCCAGCTCAACAGAGCTGTCCTGAACAGTTAATGTACCGGATACTTCAAAACCCATAATCAGGAAACTGAAGAGGCCGGTATTGCCATTCCATTCCTGTCGCAGGTTGCTGATCTTATCGTCGTGCTGCGACTTGATTTTATCCAACAACGATTTTACGCGCTGCAGGGCCTCCTCTTGTGGAAGCTGGTGTGGGATACTTACATTTAATTCCGGCATGTCTGATTCGATTTGGTGAATAAATATATTCTTATTGATTCATTATTTTATAAAGATAGGGGACAGGAAAATTTTCCTCTTACCTTTTTATAACCGACACTATAGAATTAACAATCCGTTCCAAAATTTCATCCTTTTCTATAAAATATAAAGATAGAAAACCGGCGATGGAACAAATAAATTTTCATTTATTAATATATAACTTACACGGATAGACGAAAATAGAGGTATGAGCTTTTAATGTCTTTGTGGGCCCTGATTAATCCGCCCTGGCATTTTTTAAAACACCAGAAAAATGGGGAAAATTTTCCATACTTCTAATTTTGTGCCAGCAATAATTGAAAATTATTTTTTTATACTGGCAACTTCAACTCCCCTTGATACGGTTAGAACCATGCCCCTTTTACACTTTTCCAGAACTGCTGCTGTTTATTTTTTAATTTCTAAATTCTAATGACATGGAACCAGTGAAAAAAATTATGGGGTATCTGCTCCTGCCCGGGATTGTACTCTTTTCAATCGTATCATCCTGCAAAAAAAATGATTACCCGGCTAACGTGGGTACCACCAAAGGAATGAACCTTCAAATGATTGCTGATGGGTTTGTATCGCCGCTATCTGTGGTAGAACCTCCGGACTCATCGCATCGCCTGTTTATAGTGGACCAGGCTGGTAAAGTATGGATCGTTGATTCGACCGGTGCTAAAATGCCCACTCCGTTCCTGGACCTAACTCCCAGTATGGTAACTCTTACACCTGCTTATGACGAAAGAGGTTTGCTGTCTATAGCATTTCATCCTGATTTCAGGAACAACGGAAAATTCTATGCGTTTTATACGGCACCGCCCCGTGCCGGGGTACCTATTGGGGGCGGTGCCTGGAATAACCTGACCCGCATTTCTGAATTCAACATATCGGCTGATCCAAACCAGGCTGATCTATCCACGGAACGCGTTATACTGGAAGCGGATCATCCTCAATTAAACCATGACGGCGGTACGATCGCTTTTGGACCGGATGGTTATTTATATATTTCTATCGGGGATGGTGGCAATGCCGATGATATCGGGCCTGGCCATGTGCGGGATTGGTATGCGGTGAATGAAGGAGGTAATGGACAGGATATTTTTCAAAATCTTATGGGTAACATACTTCGCATAAATATTGACAACGCAAGCGGGTATACCATACCAACCGATAATCCTTTTATATCCATTACCGGCAGCAAACCGGAAGTGTATGCCTATGGTTTTCGCAACCCTTACCGCTTTTCATTCGATATGAGCGGCGACCATGCGTTGTATGTAGGAGATGCCGGGCAATCGCTCTATGAAGAAATTGACGTAGTGACAAAGGGGGGTAATTACGGGTGGAATGTAAAAGAAGGAACCCATTGTTTTAGTACGGCTGATGACATGACGGAACTTGGTTCCTGTCCCATGGCCGACTCGCTGGGCAATCCGCTGCTTGACCCGGTCATTGAACTGAAGAATTTCGCAAACCCCACAGGCGGGGGCTTAGCAACCGTGATTGTGGGAGGCAATGTATACCGCGGCAGTGATCTTCCGGGTCTTACAGGAAAATATATCTTCGGAATATTTTCACAAGATGGCCAGCCCAATGCAAAAATATACAGCGCTATGGTTTCCACTGGTACTAACTGGCCATACGAAAATGTTTCATTAAAAGATTTTCCGGATAATCTCGGGCAGTATCTCAAAGGTTTTGGCCAGGATCAGCGCGGGGAACTCTACCTGACAACTTCTGCGGATGCAGGACTGAATGGAACTACAGGAAAGGTATATAAGCTGGTTTCGCTTTAATCAGGATTTGTACAAAGCCCGGTTATTTTTTTTTAACCGGGCTTTGCCTATTTGTTTTCGACGAAGTAAGTATGCATAATTTTCAAAACACAAACATTGTGTTGCTATGTTCTGCCACTTCTTTTAATTTTTTCAACACTGTTCTCCAGTTACCCGTTACATGCTCTTTTTCTTTTTCGGAAATCACATTATCCTGGGTGAGGGTAACTACAGTTTTATCCTCTTTGTTGGACAACTTATAGGTGACCAGGTTATAATTTTCGGGTTTATCTTCTTTACCGCCGGCTGAGCTCCAATAGGTGGTTTGCAAGATTTTCCCCAATTCAATTTTTTTAATAACCCCCTTATCATGATATTTCTTGCCATTGTATTCTCCATCGTATGTAATGGCACTACCCTGCTGCCAGTCGGTGGTAACATGGGTACCCATAAGATATTTTTCAATTAAAGCAGGTGTGGTAAGAGCTTCCCAAACCTTTTCGGCAGGAGCATCAATACTGATGGTAGCTTCCACTTTTAATTTCCCTTTCATAACTTTTCTTTTATGTTATTAAAAATTTATTGTCATTTTTCGACGCTATTAGTTTTTCTGTATTGCCTGGCTTGATTTACAACTGGCAAAAAAATAGTGCCCCGGTATTTTATTATTTGGCGTTTTAGGCCTTAGATCGTTGCGTTTTGCCAGGACAGAGGCTTTGAGTAATTAATTGCGCAACAGCGCATACAATTTTTCTGTGCCGGATTGAGCCAACGGACCTATTCATACCGGCAAGATGAGTGCCAGGCCCACATCATCATCCGGGTAAAGCTAACTGCTGATCAAAGAATGAATTTTTTGGGTGTCCACATTCAGACCCGTAGGTGTAAAAATTACGACCACAATCAATAATAGTTGTCTGATTATCTATGTCCCGCTCCACGCTATCATCCGGGATATTTTATAGGTATGGTTATTGAGTCACGTAAGGTATAACAATCTAAAAATTGACATGAACAATCAAAAACAATTCGGCGTGTGGATGGATAGCCATCATGCTACTATAGTGGGAACCGAAAATGCAGAAAGCGGGACATTGGTAGTACTTGCTCATATAAATGGGGAAGAAGTTTCCCCAAGCTCCAGTAATAAAAATGAAAACAATCAAAAAAAAATGTTGCAGGCAAAATTTTTTAAAGAAATAACGACCCACCTGCAAAATGCCACCCGGCTGCATGCCACCGGTACCGGCCAGGTGCAGGAACAGTTTCTTCATTACCTGGCAGAAACGCCCCAGTTTAAAAACACGAAAACAGAAGAATCTACTTCGAACAAGATGAGCGATGAAAAACTGTTAGCTTTTTTTTCGGATAAGCTTAATTAAACGGGACACCGGAGTTGGATGAAATGATATTTGGTATTTTCGGCCTGCGCCGGTCAATGATCAAAATAATAGACACCAAAAGACTGGATCTAATTATGCGCCACAGGATCAGGGGTACCATCAGGATCGTTTTTAGCGGTACCGGCTGTCTTAATGTTAGAGCCAACCAGCAATAATAAACCCGCAACATGTGGCGCCGCCATAGAAGTGCCGCTGGCAATAGCATACTGTCCTCCTTTCCATGTAGAAATAATCTTTACACCGGGAGCTGCATAGTCTACCACATCGTTACCATAATTAGAAAAACTTGCAAAATTATCCAGGCTATCAACGGCGGACACGGTATAAATATTCGCACCATTTGCACGGCCTGGGGAATAATTAACCGCAGGTTTATTGTCATTGCCTGCT
>JAOQAL010000758.1 GCA_025963615.1 Chitinophagaceae bacterium
TGCGTAATATGCCCAAACGGAAAAGCATTCTTCTTCACCTGTTATAATGTCTACCAATATTCTTCCTTTCTGTTCAGGATCCCCGGTGAGCTTTTTTACGGTGGCCATTTGCAGCCCCTTTTGTTTGCCAAATTTAGTTTGGTAATTAACGGCATCGCCTGTAACGAGGGTACTAACCCAGTCACCCTCTGCGATGATATGAGAAAGTTCTGTAACCAAAGCTGTACCGCTAAAATCTTTACCAACGTTAGCCAGTTCTATCATGGTACCGGGAACGGGTACTGCGGTTCCGGCACAACTTACGGTACAGGTTCTTGAGGTTGATTGAGTTCCGTAATACCTGCCGGTAAAAGAGCGCATCGTGTCTCCACAAGTAAGGGTTAAAACCGGTGGCCGGGTAAGGTCCGGAGTAACAACTTCAACATCAGAAAGCAATTGCCTGCAATAAAGGATGTATGCAAAACCAGTGTTATCGGTTATACCCATTTCATAGCTTTGAATTTTTCCAAAGTAAATCATTTGCTGTGGATTGTTGCCCCAGGAAGCATACATGGATATATCACTGCCCCTTTGAAACACCTGATCGCATGATGCTGACTGAATTTGTATAACGGCTTCAGACACACGGTTAAGGATTTGGCTGATGTTGATGCGGGACACCTGTACAATATCAGTTAACGGGATTCCATTGCAAAGCACAAGCAATTGTAAAGCCGATCCTTCATTTTCAGTTGGTACTTCAGTGGAAGACATAGCATATTTTTTGAAAAGGTACTTGAAGATGATGAAAGTTGAAAAATCAATCTGTGCCCGTTAGAAGACTCGCCCCAATTGCTGAAAGACGATGTTAGGGGAAGTTATAGTTTTCTTGTTTCAATACGTCCCGTTGACCTTATCCATTTTAGAAGTCCATATTGCCGATGAAGCCAAACTTTTCCAATATATAAAGTATCTGGCCAAACTTCTTTTAAATCGAAATGTAAACAGTTTGAAAACGATTTGTTACCAAGTGAAAGCTTTGTCTTTTTAAAATTCTGTAATACCATTTTTTTCTTACCGTCAATTATTACAACGCTATCCGTTTTTGTCAACCTGGGTGGAATTTTGTACTTAAAGTCTTTAAACTTTAATTTTTCTAAATCTGCTTTCTCATAAACTGGTGCAACGAAAGTGGTGTCATTAAAAAATAGTAAAGAAGAAAACAAATAATGTCTTGGGCCAATACTCGGATTCTTTTGTAATGTGTCAATTGTCTCAACTGCATAAAATGCTTTGTGTCCCTCTATTTCAATAGTTTTATAAATAATTTCGGTTTTGTCAATAACTGTATCCTTTTCAGAAATACTGCCAAATATCTGCTCTATTTTTTTATAGTCTGTGTCTTTTTCATCTTTGATGAAATAGCCATTATAGCTTTCAATTTGATTTTCCTTTAGATTGAAATAACCTGTTGTCTTTATTGTTGAACAAGAACAAATAAGAAAGCTGATAAGCAGTAATGTAAAAATGGGTTTCATTATAGTAAATTATTTACGCTAATATACATGGCACTAAGTGGTTTGGCATGAACTTCTTTCCAAGCCGTCGCCCCGCCATATTGCCAAACCGAATGTTGTGCGTTGGCTTTGTGTTTATTTCCGTAACATCAATTTTTTCAAATTAATTTTGCCACAATGAATTTCAGTTTTATTGATTCTATAAAAAACATTTTGGTCTGTAATGGTAAACCCCGTTCGAAGTGGACCACCCACTCCTTTATTAGAAAGAGTTACGACATAGAAAGCACTTGATCCTTTCGGACTTATAGTCCGTTTCAATGAAGATGGTTTAGAAAGACCATTGTCCAAAAAAAGATTTTAAACCTGCCAGACCATAATCATACAATGGTTCTTTCTCAATAGTCATTGTATCGGGAGGAAAAAAGAGTCTATAATAAACACCCGGGGCAAACGGCAACTCAGATGATTCTGCAGGAAAATCAATTGTCAATTCGCAGGGATTATCTGTTTCATTAACTATCCGGGTCCAAAATACTGCATAAATGTATCCTTTACCAGTAGGCTACAGGAAAAAAGTCCTGTTGTCGCCATAATCAATATTATTATATTATTTTTCATTTTTCTAGCTTGCGCACAACGGTCAGGGCTTTAAGCAGTTAGGGAATGTATATTCCTCAGCCTGGCAACCACCGCCAAATAAATGTACGAAAGCTTAATAACATATTCTGCTAATGAGCCGCGTTGTTGGGTCGCCCTGAAGCTGAAGCTGGGATTTGTAAAGGCGATGAAAAGATATATTCGTCCGGCCCTAATTGCTAGAAGCCGATGTTGCGCACTGTGTTTAGTTTTTGTATCTTAGTGTTATGAAAGCGTTAGTTATTACCCCGAAAAGCGACAATGAATATAAGTTCTTGTCAAACCTGCTCACCAAACTTGGAGTAGGAATGTCTTCTCTCTCAAAAGAGGAATTGGAAGATATAGGCCTTGCTAAAATGATGCATAATATTGACAAGACTAAAAAAGCCAGTCGATCCGAAATTATGAAAAAACTTAACTCATAATGAAAGTTGAGTTTTTAAAGAAGTTTTCAAAAGATCTTGATGTAGTTGGCCAGAAGTCTGTTAAATCAAATCTTATAAAAGTTATAGAGTTGATGGAGTCTGTCAATTCCTTAGATGAAATTCATAATACAAAGAAACTGAGAGGTCATAAATCTGCATATAGGACAAGGGTAGGAAATTATCGATTAGGGTTTTTCTTTGAAAATGCTACAATCTCAATTGCCAGATTTGTTCACAGAAAGGACATCTACAAAGTTTTCCCTTAAATCGCCAAGCATATTTTGCTGATGAGCAGATTTGGCCGTACTGAAACTGCTACTGGGATTTGCTACAGACTAAAAACGCGTTGATCCCAATTGTCGGAAGCCGATGTTAAACGCAGTTATTCTTTAAGTTTCTGAAATTTAGTTAACGCAACCAGGTTTTCAAAGGTCAATAAAGGACTAGCCGCTGAACGGATTGCGACGCAATAGCCGATGCCCCCTAAACAAAAGCTGGTATCAAAACCTAACGCTCATTAGTACATTCCACACTTTTTTTAAAAATTCCCGGCAAAATTAATTGTCCATTAAACAGATAGACTATATTTGTCCTATCATTTCAGTAGACTGATAGGTTATGGTGCTTTATAAGTTTTCTATTTCAAAACGTCCGTGTTGTTGTTAACCGACTACTTATTGTAGCCTGCACTCATCTTTTTACAACACTTTACTACGTTTATAATGGAAGCACCAAACATACATACCTTAACAGCAGCACTGGAATCCCTTTCCACAGCGGAGGCTTTGCAGTTGTTGCATGCAGCTTTCCCGGGAAAAGTTACCTTCTCCAGCAGTTTTAGTTTTGAGGACCAGGTGATCACGCATGATATCATTCAGTCTGAACTTCCCATCAACATTTTTACGTTGGACACAGGACGCCTGTTCGCGGAAACCTATTCTGTTTGGAACAGTACCAACACGCGATACAACACACATATCAAAGCCTATTATCCCAACCAATCGGAACTGGAATCATTTGTGCAACTGAACGGGCCGAATTCTTTTTATGAATCCGTTGAGAACCGCAAGAACTGTTGCCATATCCGCAAAGTGGAACCATTGAAAAGGGCATTGACCGGTAATGCCGTTTGGATAACCGGTTTGCGTGCAGAACATTCTGCTGCGCGGCATGATCTGAAACAATTGGAATGGGATGAAGCCAATCAAATTATCAAATACCATCCTTTACTCTATTGGACAACAGACGAAGTGCGGGAATACATCGAACAACATAATATCCCTTACAATCCCTTACACGACCGCGGTTTTGTAAGCATCGGCTGTGCGCCATGTACGCGCGCGATCAGGCAGGGTGAGGATTTCAGGGCGGGCAGGTGGTGGTGGGAAGATAACAGCAAGAAGGAATGCGGCCTTCACGAGAAACAACATTCATAAACGAATTATAAACAGGATAAGATGTCGAATTACAGGTTAGATCATTTGGGGCAGTTGGAATCAGAAGCGATCCACATCATGCGTGAGGTGGCGGGGCAGTTTGAAAAACCGGCTTTGCTTTTTAGTGGCGGAAAAGATTCGATCACGCTGGTGCATCTTGCATTAAAAGCATTCAGGCCGGGAAAATTACCTTTTCCATTGGTACATATTGATACGGGACATAAATTTCAGGAAGCGCTTGATTTTCGGGATGCGTTGGCGGAAAAGACAGGAGAGAAATTAATTGTGCGTAAAGTAGCTGATACGATCAAACAGCAAAATTTAGCAGAACCAAAAGGAAAATTCGCGAGCAGGAACGCGTTGCAAACATTTACGCTGTTAGATACGATCAACGAATTCAAATTCGATGCATGTATCGGCGGTGCGCGGCGTGACGAAGAAAAAGCAAGAGCGAAAGAAAGAATTTTTTCAGTGCGCGATGAATTTGGCCAATGGGATCCGAAACTGCAAAGACCGGAACTGTGGAACACGTATAACGGAAGAATTCATAAAGGTGAAAATGTACGTGTGTTCCCGATCAGTAACTGGACGGAACTTGATATCTGGAATTATATACGCAGGGAAAATATTGATCTTCCCTCTATTTATTTCGCACATGAGCGTTTGGTACTTGAGCATGAGGGGCAACTGGTTGCCCTGTCTGAATTTATCCAACTGGACAAATCGGATAAGATCAGCACCCGCACTGTCCGTTACAGAACCGTGGGCGATATGACCTGTACCGCTGCAGTTGAGTCTTCTGCATCAACCATTGACGATATCATCAGCGAGATCATCGCAACGAAAACCAGCGAGCGTGGCGAGACAAGGATCGATGACAGGGTTTCGGAAGCAGCGATGGAGGACAGGAAGAAGAGCGGATATTTTTAAAGTGGTAAGTAATAAGTTGTAAGTGATAAGTCGCTTCAACTCATTGCCCGCTAAACAAAACTTATAACCTAATACTTACAACTCAAATGGATATTCTCAGATTTATAACAGCCGGGAGCGTAGACGATGGCAAGAGCACATTGATCGGGCGACTATTGTATGATAGTAAATCGATCATGATCGATCAATTGGAAGCTATTGAACGGCAGACGAAGAACCGTGAAGAAGGTGATATTGACCTCGCATTATTAACGGATGGTTTACGTGCAGAACGTGAGCAGGGTATTACGATCGATGTAGCCTACAAATATTTTTCAACGCCAAAACGCAAGTTCATTATTGCAGATGCGCCGGGTCATATTCAATATACAAGGAATATGGTAACGGGTGCTTCGAATGCAAACCTCATTATTATATTGATCGATGCAAGACATGGTGTGATCGAGCAAACGCGCAGGCATTCGATCATTGCTTCTTTGCTGAATATTCCGCATGTGGTAGTGGCTGTGAATAAAATGGATATGGTAGACTATTCGCAGGACATGTATAATAATATCGTGATAGATTTTGCGGAAGTGGCGACATCATTGGGTTTGCAGAATGTTAGCTATATACCCATCAGCGCGCTCAATGGCGATAATATTGTTGACCGCTCGGAAAATCTTTCCTGGTATGATGGAGAAACGCTTCTGCATTTATTGGAAACGGTAGAAGTGCAACAGGATATTGACCTTGACCATGCAAGGTTTCCCGTACAGTATGTGATCCGTCCGCAGACAGATGCATTGCATGATTACAGGGGATATGCGGGTAAACTGGTGAGTGGTATTTATCGCAAAGGCGATGAGGTAACGGTATTGCCATCAGGATTACAAAGCAGGATCAAGGCAATTGAAATAGGCGGAAAAGAAATTGAAGAAGCGTTTGCGCCACAAAGTATTGTAGTGCATCTTGAAGACAATATCGATGTGAGCCGCGGTGATGTGATCGTATTATCCAATGATCTTCCGAAACTGGAACAGGAACTGGATGTATTGGTATGCTGGATGGGGAACAAACCGCTGACCGAAGGAAACCGCTATCTCTTACAGATCAACAGCCGCACAGTAAAAAGTATTGTAAAAGAAATTCAATACAAATTAGATGTGAACTCATTGCAGAAAGAATATGCACCGGGCACAGTTGCATTGAATGATATTGTTCGTGCTACAATTAAAACCGCTTCGGCTATCCCGTATGATACCTATAAGGATCTCCGTGTAAACGGCGGTGCGATATTGATTGATGAAACAAGTAATGTAACTGTTGGCGCCTGCATGATTCAGTGAGCTATTAGGTTTTAGGTATTAGCTGTTAGCGGTGGCCGGTTTTTCTTGCTAATACCTAATGGCTAAAACCTAACAGCTCACCCAACAACAAAATAACGATATACATGAATAACAC
>JAOQAL010000762.1 GCA_025963615.1 Chitinophagaceae bacterium
GGGCCGTCGGCGTTCGTACACATCATACCAATGGTGAGCTTCTAACTAAACCACCATGCCATCGTAGAGACCACAACTCGGCTAAGCTCCTTAACTTAATGACATTGGCCCCGGGGCTGTCAGTTGATAACGTGAAAAGGGATTTTTGGAGATGACGGTATGGGAATCATAAGGCATTGGCACTTGAATAGCGAATCACGTTATTTTTTCAGTATCCATATTTCTGAAACCTGCGCCCCTTGTTCTCCTTCAGGACATACAAAAGTGAAAGTAACCGTGCCGCTTGCCAATGCCGGTTGGGGTATATCAAAACTATAAATTGGCTGATCTCCTGTTTGAAAAAAATCATGCACCAGCCATCCATTGGCTGTCAATTTAATGCGGGAACGGAATCGACCCGTATAAGCTATCCGGATACGGTACAGGCTGTTTGGATCAAGATGATGATATTGAATCTGCAATGGCTGTTCATACAAGGTACCTGTTTGGGTCATCCAGGCTTTCGGTACGATTTGTCCACCAAAACCTTTTGGTAAAATTTCATGTACCCATTCATCCTCTTTTGTTCCTACCCCGAAATTTACCATGGGCGATTGCAGGCCACCAGGATCGTCTTGCCAGCCAATGCCTGGCAAGACATATTGTTGAGCTGAGGGTGTGCCGAAGTTTGTATAGATACCCCCTTTACCCGGGTCCGTGCGGTGCAACAATAAATCTATTTGCTCCAACCTCTCTTTTTCATTTTTCAAACTCGCTATTTGTTTCAGTTGATCTGTAATCCAGGGTGCATCATTCAACGGCACATCTATATTATCAATAAAATTTCCCCGGCCTTCCGCGGCTCCATGTCTCTTAATGGTCAATTGCGCCCCGGTGCTCTTAAATAAAGAATCTGCCAGGTCGGAGCATTTTTTTTTGTAATAAAAAAATTGTGCTGGATGGTCCGCTTTCTTTAAAATACTGACTGCTTTATTAATGGCGGGCAGGGATCCGGTTTGACTTGCTTGTGCTAATACCCCATAGGCGTCTTCTTCCAGCGATGTTTCCCGGATCAATCTTTTTTGTATGAAAGCATCATAGTAAGCCCTTAACAAACACATCTGGAAACGAAAGTTCTGACGGGTTTTAATGGAAGCATTTTTTTCAAGAAGCTGAAACCATTCAAGTGTTTTAGGCACTTGTACATTAGTTAATAATGGACCGCGCAGGTTTTCTTCCAGTGAAAAAATGCCTTCTGTAAATGTTTGCGCGTATTCCGGGCCAAGAAAAAACCGTGAATAATCCTGCAGGGTTTCCCTGGCTGTTGTCTGCGGATTCCAATCCTGGTCACTCCAAATAAATTTATTGATATCGTCATTCGTTCCTTCAGAAAAGCTAATGCTGCCGGCGCCATATTGTGCAAACGCATTATGAATATGCTTTTCATCCGCCGGTCTTGGGTTGATGCATTCACGCCCTAACGTCATAGCATAGGCCAGGTCCCAATCTGGTACCGGGTATTGCGAACTTAAACTATGGGTGATATCAGGATAGATCCTGATGGGGATTGATGGATCAACGAGTTTACGGATAGAATCAATGGGTGTTTTAATCCAGGGACCGAAGACAACGCCACCAAACCAGGAATACTTGCGATTGACGTATGAATAAAAGGCATCCATCCACTTCTGCGTTGGGCGGAATACCTGGGGCGATACCCAGATTTTTGCGTTAGGATGATATTTATGTAAAACAGTCGCTTCTTTTTCCAACCAGGCAAACAAGGCAGCCGGCTCCAGTTCACCGGGGTCACCACCGGGAACAAATACGGCATCCAGTGTTTCAACTGCAGCAAAAACGGTTTCCCGTTCTTTTAATTCTTCCTGCAAAGTTTTTCTATCCGAATAATCTGCTCCCATATCAGGATACCACATCCAAACATCCAGTCCATACGATTTACAAATACGGGATTGTTCAGCGATCATTTTTAGCGGTGCAAGTTTCATGTGCCGGCTCGTTGGCTCATCATCAGTTCGCGGCGGAACAATTTCAATGCTGTTGGCACCAAACAAAGCCAATTCGCGTATATATTGATCAAACTGCGCCACACTAAATGCATCATAGGAATTTGTTTTGGGCCTGTAACCAAGTTGATGACCCCGTATGGGATACAGCGGTGTAGTAGATACAGACAGGGATGCAGGCATCAAAATTTTTCCCGGTCGCATTTCTATTTTACGAAGCAAGCGGCCAACACCATATAATATACTTCTTGCATCCTGCCCGGTAATTACAACGGTATTCATTTCTGTATCCACCCATAATTTAAATCCGTCTTTACCGGTTGGTGCCATCTGTTGCAATTTATTTTTTAATGATTCCGGAAGAGCGGGAAGATCCTTCTCCAGTAGTATCATAATCCGGGATGGAAGACCGGTATTGATATTGTAATGTACAGCCGGGGTTATACCGGTCCTTTTATAAATCTCTTCTTTTAAAACGGTGATAGGTTTTTCTAATATACTTTTCTCCGGAGCTGAAGTGACAATGGAAACGTTGGAAAAATCAACAGCTTGTGCAAACAGATTCAGGGACGTTATAGATGCTATCAACACGGAAATCAGCAAACGCTTTTTGTTTTTATCCATATTTTATCTTTTGTAAATAACCTGGCTTAGGTAAGCAGGAAGACCAGCTAGGTACCTGTCATTGGTTCAATCATTTTTTTCTATATTACGCGGCATAGCAAATTCATCACCATTCTTTTTTAAAATTAGGATACTATGGGAAAAGGATTTAAAATTTTATTGACAGGCCCGATGATTGTTTTATTATCGGCTATTGTTTCCAATATAACGGCGCAATCCATAACCCTGCAACAGGTATCCATATTCCAGGATAAAACCTCTTTAGCCAATGGAGAAACTGCCGCTGCGGAAATGCTTAGCAGTGAGGTAGAAAAAAGAACCGGCTTAAGGTGGCCGGTATCTGCTACATGGCCTGCTACGGGCGATGTTATCCTGCTTAAACGGGCTTCAACAAAAATAAAATTGCCCTTTTCATTGCCAGTTTCACCGCTACTGGCAGCAAAAAAAAAATGAATCCTTCCGCATCGTCAACACGATTTATCAAAATCAGAAAATTATTGTAATAGAAGGCGCCGATGAACGGGGAGTGCTATTTGGCACTGGGCAGTTACTCAGGATGATGCAATACCAGGATCAGGAAGTTCACTTTAAGCAGTTACCGTCCTTGGCCAGTAGTCCGGATAAATCAATCCGTGGGCATCAATTAGGCTACCGCAACACGGCTAACTCTTATGATGGATGGACCCGGCTGCAGTTTGAACAGTATATCCGCGATCTTGTCGTATTCGGAACCAACAGTATTGAATCAATTCCCATTTTTGATGAAACGATGAGCCCGCATTTCAAGGTGCCGCCAATGGAAATGAATGCCTATATCAGTACGGTTTGTCAAAAATACTCCCTGGATTACTGGATGTGGATTCCCGCGCAATTTGATTTAAGAGATACAGCCCGACGGAACAAGTATCTCGCCACCTTTGAAAAAATCTGCAAACAATCTGTCCGCATCAATGGAGTATTTTTCCCTGGAGGAGATCCGGGTGATAATCCGCCTGAGTTGGTGATCCCCCTGTTGCAGGATATCGCCGGGATCCTGAAAAAATATCATCCGTTGGCCAGTACCTGGATTTCATTGCAGGGTTTTACGGCTGCACAAAGCCGTTATGTATATAAATATATACAGGAGAAAATGCCCAACTGGCTCGGTGGATTGATTACCGGACCCAGCAGCCCGACGGTGGAAGAAACAAGGGCCGCATTACCGGTAAAATACAAGCTTCGTCATTATCCTGACCTCACCCACAATGTGCGTTGCGAATTTGAAATACCCTGGTGGGATCCTGCTTTCAGTTTAACATTAGGAAGGGAAGCAGTAAACCCAAGGCCTGCTCATTACGCAGCTATATATCGTGCAATTGATCCTTATATTGACGGTTTTATATCATATTCTGATGGAGTACATGATGATGTAAATAAAATTATCTGGACCGCCTTATCCTGGAACCGGAATGCTGATGAACGGGATATTCTCAAAGAATATTCTAATTACTTTTTTGGAAGCGCTGTATCGGAAGAGGCTGCCGATGGCATCCTGGCCCTGGAAAAAAACTGGCAGGGACCTATCGTTTCCAACGGAAGTATTACTTCCACCTTAGTGGCATGGAAAGGGCTGGAAAAGGCGAATCCATTACTGGATACCAACTGGCGCTGGCAAATGAATCTGTTGCGGGCTTATTATGATGCGTATACCCGGGGCCGTTTTATATACGAAACGCAATTGGAGCAGGCCGTCAATGAAGAATTGTTGCAGGCGGGTTCTATCGGTGCTGACATCGTAATGAAAGAAGCCGGTTCCATTCTTGCTAAAGCCGGAACAGAACCTGTTATGGCGGATATACATAACCGCATTATAGAGTTATGCGAAGCGCTTTATAAATCCATTTGTTTACAAACCAGTGTTACAAAATATAAAGCTTCCGGATTGGAAAGAGGCGCGGTGCTGGATTTTTTAGACAGGCCGTTAAATAACCGTTGGTGGCTGGAAGATGAATTTAAAAAAATAAGGACCCTGCCAGAAAAAGATAAAATAAATGCTTTATTGGGAATTGCGAATTGGGAAAAAGTAAGCCCCGGCAGTTATTATGATGAGGTAGGGAATGTTGGCAAGTCTGTTCATGAAATGAAAGGGGAGGATTGGAGAATGGACCCCATGTTGCGCAAAAGTCTTAACCCTGGCTATGATTTTTCAGATAATGGACTTAGCCGCAAAAGGCTTTCGTGGTTAACCAATATGCGCTGGCCCATCGCCATGGAATATACCAACATTGATACTACCGCTTCCTATGTCGTAAAGATAAACGGCGTTGGCGAATCTCTTTTAAAGATCAATGGACAACGCGTAGCGCCCAGTCACTATGGTAGGGAAGTGGGTGATATTAAAGAGTTTCCTGTTCCGCAGGCGCTGGTGCAACAGGGCAAACTGGTATTAACCTGGGATGATATCAATGAAGATTTTCTGAATTGGCGAAAACAGTCGAGGGTTAATGAAGTGTGGTTGATAAAAACGGTGCAGCCGTAATCGTTATATCTTATCAATAAGAAAAGCTGGTCCCTAAGGCCAATGTCATTACGTTAAGGAAATACACAAAATATCACCCTTTTAGTTTTATGAGATACCCTCCTTATTATTAATATACTAATATCAGCCTTTCAGGCTTTTAAACCCCAGGAGATATCAACTTTATGTCAACGAAACATCAGTTCGAATATGGTATGGTCGTTTAGTTAGAAGCGTACCATCGGTATGATGTGTACGAACGTCGACGGCCCACACAAAACGTTCCTCTGGAACGTCAACCCCCTTTTTTTAATATAGGTCTACCCACAAAATGCCCCGCTGGGGCATGGAA
>JAOQAL010000780.1 GCA_025963615.1 Chitinophagaceae bacterium
TTATAAAAAATGATTCACTGTTATATGAAAACTATTGGGATGGCTACAATGATTCGTCCCTTTCAAATTCTTTTTCGGTGGCGAAAAGTATTACCAGTTTGCTGATTGGCATTGCTATTAAAGAAGGTAAAATAAAATCAGTCGGTGATGCTGTGGGTAATTACCTTCCCGAATTTAAAGAGGGGCTTGGAGCCAAACTTACGATCAGGGACCTGCTTACTATGTCCAGTGGGAGTAATTGGGATGAGTCCTACGCTAATCCTTTGTCGGTAACAACGGAAGCGTATTATGGTAGTGATCTTTATAAAACTGCAACCGGGATAAAGATTATAAGGGAACCCGGTACTTTGCATTCTTATAAATCTGGCGACACCGGGTTGCTGGGATTGATACTGGAAAAAGCGACGGGGAAATCATTAAGTGAATATGCCTCCGGAAAATTATGGAAGCCCCTGGGTGCAGAGCATCCGGCCTTATGGAGCACCGATCGTGAAAAAGGAAACGAAAAAGCATATTGTTGTTTTAATACCAATGCGCGGGATTTTGCCCGTATCGGTCAGTTGATGCTGGATAGTGGTAAATGGAACGGTTCGGCCATCATTGATTCTGCTTACTACCAGCAATCCATTTCTGCCTGCAATATCCCGGATGAGACAGGCAAACCCTGCAACTATTACGGTTATCAATGGTGGATACGACCGGCGTATGAAGGCGTGTTTTACGCCCGCGGTATTTTAGGTCAATACGTTATTGTTATTCCCTCCAAAAAAACAATTATCGTTCGCCTGGGGAAAAAACGTTCTGACAAGCGTATCCAGGGGGCACCGGCAGAAGTGGATGCATTGATTAACTGGGGTCTGGGCCTGTAAATGCAGCTATATGTGTTGTCCTATTTGTCTACCTCTATTATGTGGTTCAAAATAAAAAAACGAACCGCCTGGCCCAATAAAACATAATTTTTTTTCTGTTGTTTATCTCCTTTTGCACCGGGTTTTTCGCGCTTACTATTACCTTTGCCGCTATGCGAAAGCTGAGTATGAGTGAACTGAACCGCAAATCAGTCGACGAATTTAAGCAGTCTGAGAAAAATCCCGTTATCGTTGTTCTGGAAAATATCCGTAGCGCTTATAATGTAGGAAGTGTGTTCCGGACGGCCGACGCTTTTTTAATTGAAGCGGTTTATATCTGTGGTTATACCGCCCAACCGCCGCACAAAGAAATCAAGAAAACTGCTTTAGGAGCCGAGGAAACTATTGTATGGAAGTATTTTCAAACGACAGCGGAAGCTATTGATGATTTAAAGGGAGCAGGATTTAAAGTGTATGCGGCAGAACAGGCCGAAGGAAGTTTTGAACTGCATAAAATGGCTTTCGAACAAAACCAGAAAGTGGCTGTTGTTTTTGGGAATGAAGTAGCCGGTGTTGAACAATCAAGTATTCAGTTATGTGAAGGGTGTATCGAAATCCCGCAGTTGGGAATGAAGCATTCTTTGAATATAGCCACAGCAGCCGGAGTGGTGTTGTGGGAAATAGTCCGGACAAGGATTTAGCGGAGTGTTGGGATGGTTGGAAATTTTTTGTACTGGTTAGGCCATGTCACCCTGATCGCTATCGGGATAACTGGAAATAAAAAAATAGAATGAGTAAGGTAAAAAACTATTTAAGTCTTATAAAATTTTCACACACCATTTTTGCAATGCCTTTTGCGTTGATTGGTTTTTTCCTCGGACTTTTAAAATTTGATTTTGATCTTTTTGCAGGACAGTTGAATTTAAATAAAACGGTTGGTTGGCGACCGGCGGGCGCCTGGATGCTCAGTACTTCAAGAGATTCACTTATATACAGAATGTATAGCGGCTCCCATCAATATTTTCTGTTAATAGAATATTTTATTTTAGTTGTATTGTGCATGATCTTCGCCCGAAGCGCTGCCATGTCATTCAACCGTTATCTTGACCGGAGTTTTGATGCGAAAAATCCAAGAACAGCCATCCGGGAAATTCCTGCGGGAATCATAAAGGCAAATAAAGTGTTGACGTTTACTATTATTAATTGCCTGTTGTTTATTGCCTGCACTTTCTTCATTAATAAACTTTGTTTTTTCCTGTCACCGGTTGCTTTATTTGTTGTACTAGGTTATAGCTACACCAAGCGGTTTACCCCGCTGTGTCACCTGGTACTTGGTTTAGGTCTGTCATTGGCACCGATCGGCGCTTACCTTGCCGTAACGGGAAGATTTGCGCTTTTGCCTTTATTGTTTTCATTTGCTGTTATTTTCTGGGTCAGCGGGTTCGATATTATTTATGCCCTGCAGGATGAGGAATTTGATAAATCACAAAAATTATATTCCATTCCGGCCTGGCTGGGCAAGGCAAAAGGGTTGCGGGTGTCTGAGATTTTACATTTGATGAGTGCTTCCTGTGTTATTTTTGCAGGTATTTACGGAAGCTTTGGATGGATGTACTGGATCGGGATCGCCGTATTTGTGGGTATGCTTGTTTACCAACATGCTATCGTAAAACCAAACGATCTTCGAAAGGTGAATCTCGCATTTATGACGGCCAATGGTGTCGCTTCCGTTGTATTTGCTGTCTTTGTTATTTTGGATCTATTTTTACATATTTAATATCGCACTTTAAATTTTACATTTTTGTCAAGAATTCTTTCTATTGATTATGGGCTTAAGCGTACGGGTATTGCGGTTTCAGATCCTTTAAAGATCATCGCTACCGGCTTAACGACGGTTGAGTCCCGGCAACTGATCCCTTTTCTTAAAGACTATTTTTTAAAAGAAACGGTTGAACTGATCATCATTGGTGAACCCAGGAACCTGGACGATTCAGCCACCCATGCAACTCCGCTGGTTGAAAAATGTATTAAGGCTTTACAGAAAAATTTCCCCAAAGTGCCTGTTAAAAAAGTAGATGAACGGTTTACTTCCAAAATGGCCAGGGACTCCATGCTTGAAATGGGTCTGAAAAAAATGCAACGCCGCAATAAGGCCCTGGTGGATGAAATTGCAGCTACGATCCTGCTTCAGGAATACATGAGAAGTATAGAAGGATGAGTGTATTGGTTCGTTAACCAACTTATGGTAAATTTGCAGCGGGTATAAACTCTTAAACTCATAAACTTTTTAGCTTGATACTTCCAATTGTTGCGTACGGTCACCCGGTTTTGAGAAAAGTTGCTGCGGATATAAAAGAGGATTACCCTGCCCTGCAGAAATTTATTGAAGATATGTGGGAAACCATGTACGCCAGCAGCGGCGTAGGTTTAGCCGCGCCACAGGTAAACAAAGATATCCGGCTGTTTGTCATTGATACGGAGCAGATGTTTCATAATATGGAAGAGGAGGAAAAGGGCAAGTATCCTGATGCGCCCGGTCAAAAAAAGGTTTTTATCAATGCCCATATTGCAGAATTGGATGGAGAAGAATGGCTGTACAATGAAGGTTGCCTGAGCATACCTAAAATCAGGGAAGATATCAAGCGCTGTGAAATGGTAACCTTGAAATATGTTGATGAAAATTTTCAAAGTCACAAAAAAACATTTCACGGACTAACCGCCCGGGTGATCCTGCACGAATATGATCATATAGAAGGGAAGTTGTTTATAGATCATATTACTCCGTTGAAGCGCAAATTGATGAAAGGTAAACTGGATGATATTTCGAAGGGCAAAATCAATGTTGACTATAAGATGCTCTTCCCAAAGAAGTGAGGATTTATGAAAATATTTCCGGTCATCTTATTTATCTTTCTCAGTAATCGCCTGTTTGCCCAGCAGGAAGATTCATTGGATAATGACCGTCTCTCCAAAATGGTCACTTTGTCTGAAATCGTGATGCGCTCTGACATCAATGTGGCCAAATTTATTGAAAGAGTAAAAAACGATACTACCTTTTACAAGGCATTCCGTACGTTACATATCCTGGGATATACTTCGCTGAATGATATCCGGATGTCAGACAAAAAAGGCAACCTGAAAGCCTCTTTACAGAGTAAAACGAAGCAACAGGTTTCAGGAACCTGCCAAAGCATGAAAGTATTGGAGGAAACAAGCACGGGGGACTTTTATGATGATGAGAAAAATTACAATTATTACACGGCCCGGTTATATGCCGGCCTTTTTTTTACTACCGGAACTGTTTGCGGTGAGAATAATATTGTAAAAGGAGTGGAGCTGAAACCCAAATCCAAAACGGGGATTGAAAAACATAAAGAGCAACTGAAGATGTTGTTTTTTAATCCCGGTAAAAAAATACCCGGTATACCTTTTATTGGCGATAAGATCAACATCTTTGATCCTGATATTGCGCGGTATTATAATTTCACCATTGACTATGGCGATAATGAAGGCGAGCCCTGCTATGTTTTTTCCATTAAAGTGAAAGAAGATCTTTCCCCAGGTGAAAAAAATGATATCGTGATAGATAATATGGTCACCTGGTTCAGCACCAAAACTATGGAAGTGCTGGCTCGCAATTATGATCTAAGTTATAATACACCGGTGTATGATTTTGATGTACACATGGAAGTGCAGATGACAAAGTTTGGCGATTATCTGGTTCCCAAAATACTGCGGTACAGGGGAACCTGGGACGTCGCTTTTAAGAAAAGGGAAAGAGGAATATTTACTGCAACACTTTTTGATTTTAATAAATAGGGCCATTATCAAGCATCTAGCATCTAGTGTTTGGTTTTTGTTTCAACATATTTCCTCCATTTCTCAATCACCGTCCGCATGTCATCCGGTATCGGGCTATTAAAGGAAATTTCTTTTTCTGTAGTGGGATGAATAAAACCCAATGTCTTTGCATGCAAAGCCTGCCGGGGGCAGATCGCAAAACAATTTTCCACAAATTGTTTGTATTTGGTAAATACCGTGCCTTTTACAATTTTATCACCGCCATAAAAATCATCATTGAATAATGGATGCCCGATATATTTCATGTGCACACGGATCTGATGGGTGCGACCGGTTTCAAGCACGCATTCTACCAGTGTTACGTAATTAAACCGTTCCAATACCGTATAATGGGTTATAGCTTCCTTGCCGTGATCGCCTTCCGGGTAAGCGTCAAATAATTTACGCGAACGGAGATTGCGGCCTACATGGGCTTTAATGGTCCCGCTATCATTTTTTAAATCACCCCAAACTAAAGCAACATATTTTCTTTTTACACTGTGGTCGTAAAATTGTTTGGCAAGAAAGCTCATCGCTTTGTCCGTTTTGGCTAATGCCAGTAAGCCACTTGTATTTTTATCTATGCGGTGAACAAGACCCCAGCGCGGTAAGTTTTCATCAGTGATGCTGGGGTCTTCGCTTTTCAGGTGATATGCGATGCCATTGAGGAGGGTGCCCGAATAATTGCCGCTTCCGGGATGAACGACTAATCCCGGCGGCTTATTGATGATGATGATATCATGATCCTCATATTCGATATTAAGCGCCATGTTTTCGGGGATAATTTTCGTTTCTTCGGGGTTCATGTCCGAGAAAACAAGAATTTGGTCGAGGGCTCTTACTTTATAATTGGGACGAACTTCCTTGCCGTTAACAAGCACGAGTCCGGTATTGATTGATTGCTGCAGTTTATTGCGGGTGGCGCCTTCAATACGATTCATCAGGAATTTATCCAGGCGATAGGGTTCCTGCCCCTTGTCAACGGAGAAACTAAAGCGTTCATATAATTCATCTGTACTGTCCTGTAATTCCGGATCATTATTAAGTTCGTCTGCCATTTCTTTGTTTTTGCTAAATTTTCGCAAAGGTAACAGTTGTGTGTTTACATTAGTAAATTTGCAGGTTCTGGCAGACCCGGCTTGTTTCCTGTAACCCTTATTTGCTATCGACGGAAACAAGCAGGGATTCATTAAAAAGATGCTTCATCCGCCGTTTGGCGGATGATAAAAACACATGGACAGCACCTGGTTCTGATGGGTAAGCAAAACGTCATATTTCAAGATTTAGGACAGCGGAATTATCAATCTGCATGGGATTACCAGGAGCAGCTATTGAAGGAAAACGTCGGCAAAAAGTCGTTAGTGTATGGTGGGGAGCCGGGGGTACAAACCTCAGACCGGATTGTTAACGGGTCCAAAACGCATCCTTCAGACTCGCAAACCTGTCACTATCTCCTCTTCGTTGAGCATCCACCAGTATATACCCTGGGCAAAAGCGGCAAGATGGAAAACTTACTGATAGGCGAGCTGGGGATGACAGATAAAGACATTGAGTTTTATAAAACTAACCGGGGTGGCGATATTACTTTTCATGG
>JAOQAL010000803.1 GCA_025963615.1 Chitinophagaceae bacterium
TGGAAAAGAACATATGAAAAAGGTTGGGAACCGAAAATTTAAGACCAGGACAAAACCGTTCAACACAACCGGGTAATACAAGTAAACTTTTATTCTCACAAATACTGAGATGAAATCCTTTTTTTCATCTACCAGATCATCGTTGCATTAACATTGCTTAACAAAGCCCGCCGGTAATCACTATTCACTTGCAGGCCTTACTATGCCATATTACTTTTGACCTGTCAATTAAAATAAATCAACCTGGTTAAAAAATTAAATCATGAAAAAAATACTTTTAACAATGGCCCTGTCTCTTACCGTTGGCTTTAGCGTCCTCTTTGCACAAAGCAGCAAAAATGTGGACTCTTATTTACTGGATTCTTTTAAAGACCATTTTACCAATGCAAAAGATGTAAACTGGAAACAGGCAAAAGGTTATACCGAAGTGACATTTACGATAGACTATCACCAATTGACGGTATTTTACGATGGAAATGCGGAGCCATTCGCTGTAAGCAGAAATATTTCTTCAGATCAATTACCATTAGCTTTATTGAATGGCATAAAAAGAAATTACAACCACTACTGGATATCCGATTTATTTGAAGTATCGAAGGGCGGTCGCTCAGCCTATTATGTTACGCTGGAAAATGCGGACAACAAAAAAATATTAAAGTCAGGTGACTCCGGTCAATGGATGGCATACCATCCTGCCGGGAAAACTACCCTGATAAAATAAAAGAGCCGGGAATGCGGGAAGATGGAAAACATTATTTACTATTCAATCTTTGTGACCATCCTGCCGCGTTACCGGCTAAAAATTCACCCGTAAAACTGACTCTGGTTCATTTTAGTACTTTGATCTTTATACTCCTGAAACTTACCTGGTCACCGTGATCCTGCAAAAGAATATGACCTTGTTTAGCTTCTCCAAAGTGATCCCATACTTTATATTTACTAACTGCTACCAGGTCGCGGAATTCTTTTGATCCTCTTTCATATTCCAGCACTTTGATACCGTTAAGATAATGCTCCACATGATTATTGGGATATACCACGATGCGGCCGGTATTCCATTCGTTGGGCTGATGAATAAAGCGGGCTTGCTTATCCGCTTTCATCAAATCGTATAGGGAGGCCAGTGTCCTGTTGCCCGCTATGCCGAGTTTAGCGTCCGGGTGCAGGGAATCATCCAGCACCTGGTACTCAAGGCCAATGGCCGATCCTTCGTTTTTTTCATTCAGCGTTACAAAATACTTAACGCCACTATTACCACCAACCGATAATTTGAACTGGAAAGAAAGATCAAAAGCACTGAACTGTTCTGTTGTTACGATATCACCTCCATTGGCCGACTCTTTCCCTTCCGACGAAAGAGCACCAATAATCCCATCCTTAATCTGCCACCCTTTATCCGGAAATATCTCTTTGTGTGCGCCGACCCAACCCTTGGATGATTTGCCATCAAACAATAAACGCCATCCGTCTCTCTTTTCATAATCCGTTAATGAATTAGGATTCAGATTGACAACATAAATTCCTTTTGTAAAAACCGACGGTTGTATACCTGCCGTTCTAATCCGGATATTCTTGAAATATACTTTTTCGCCAACTTGTTCCGGCTTACCAATAGCATGTACCTGCAAGCCGATCAATCCTTCATTGCCTGTGATAGAATCAACGAAATAGGACACCGGCACGCCATTCAGGAATGTTTTGACCCCATTTCCAAAACACTCAATTCTTATTTTATTATACTCATTGAGTTTAAATGCATTTTGTGCTTTTGAATTTAATGAAACGGGATATAACCAGTCCCTCCGGCCTTCATCATATAATCCACCACTCCAACGGCGGGATGAAGCATCTAGTTCATATTGGTAACCGAAGACTTTTCCCTTGCCTTCGTTGCCTGCCGCATCATAATTACTCCGGAACTGCACTCCTGAATTCATAGCCGTATCTTCAATTTTCGCTTCCAGTTCCAGGATAAAATTGCCGGACACCTTTTTATTACTAACCAGGAATGAATTGGGTGAATTCAGCACCGTTGTGCCAATAATATTTCCGTTCTCAACTTTATACCCGGCACTGCCGGTCAGTTGTTTCCATCCGCTGAGCGTTTTACCATCAAATAAACTCTCCCATCCATTTTGAGCAGACACAAAAAATGAAAACAGGATAAAGCAACAAACAAATGATGTTATTTTAAATTTCATTGTCAGAGATTTTACTATAAAAATACTAAGAACCACCTTTACGATGTCAATATGTTCTTAACTGTTGTTTGATCAAACTATCTTTTTGGGCAGCATCCAGTCTATAATTAAAATTATACAGAGCGGCTTCCCAGTCGCCATAAGTTGAATTAGGCAATACAATGAACCGTTCGCCAAAAGAGGATGCATTATTCCTGGTGAGTGAGTCTCTCGTGGAATAAGGCTGTTTATCAAAAATTGCACTGAAATCACTTAAATTATCCCCGCACAACAAAACTATTTCATGATTTTGCGCTACGATGCCGCGACGTTGCTCTTTACCGGATGTTGCTTGTTTCAGAAATAAATGATCCGGCGTGGCATCAGGAAAATTCCATCGCTGCAAATCTTTTTCAGTCGCCTGTCTTTCCGCCTCCAGCCGGTTGGTAATGTAAAATATCCTCACCCCTTTGGAAGAAGCATACTTAAAGAATGATAATGCCCCCGGCACGGTATCACATTCAACTCTTGCTGTCCATTCCATCCAGGATCTGTCAGAATAGGATGAGTCATTCAAAGCCTGGTGTACTGCGTAGGGACTATTATCCAATGCTGTTTCATCAATATCAGTTACAATAGCCAGCGGTTTGCTGTGTGGCTGTTGTAATATCCAGTCCAGCCGTAGCCTGGCAATATTATATGCCTGGTAACAAAGCGCTTTATACTCCGAGGCTTTTTGCTGCCACACGGCGCCCCAGAGCGGACCATGAACCACCCATGAATTTTGGGAATGGGAAACAGAAGAAACTTTTTGAACACGGCAAGCCATATTAATCATACAACTTAAACCGATTAAAACAACCAAACCACTCTTGCATTTTTTCATCCGGGTAAACTATTTAGTGAATAAATTATTTGACCGTTATTATTTCACAATAACCCAGCGATTCATAAAACCCTGGGGCGTTTCCAGAACTATTTTATAAAAACCGGAAGGCCATTTACTAACATCCACCGTTGTCTTTCCGACTGACAATGGAACTTGTTTTACCATCTGGTAATTATCACGACCGCCTGTCTTGAATTCATTCGTGGTAGCCAGCCAGATTTTAGCCTGCGCTTTTTTATCAATCGCTTTCCAGGTTATGGTTAGTTTTTTATCCGCATAAGTTGCATTGAGGCCGGCTACAGAAACTTTCCCGGTTAATGAAATACCATCCAATTCCTTCAACTGCTCTGTTGGTATTTTCACATCCAGCCAGGATGCGATTGAAGGCATTATATCAACGATCCCCGGCGGGTTTTTCAAAAACCAGGGATTTACATTTTTAGCACTCGTAACAATCCAGGTACTACGCTCCCGGTCCGACTGGCCGCCGTGATTCTTACCCGTTTCGGCCCCACGCCCGTGATCTGTTGTAATATATATCACCCAATCTTCCTCAAAATTCCGTTGACGAAATTGTATGGCTTCCCACAACCTTCTTATCTGGTCGTCCATCATTTTTACGGCATCATAAAATTTTTCACTGTCGCCATAACGGTGCCCCATATCGTCTGTATATTCCAGGTATACCCACGAAAGATCGGGAGTTTCCTTACGGATATAACTTGCAGCCGCATTGACCACTTCTTCATCAATCATATGTATGTACGATTCACTATCATGCGGAAAACGAATGGTATCATATTCAAGGCTATCATAGTGATAATCCAGTTTTATAGCGTCCGTTTGCGGCAATCCTTCACCTACCAGCTTGGTACGATTATCCAGCCAGGTAGAGAAAATCGCAGTCTTTTTATCCGGGTATTGATTTTTGAAAAACCGAAAAATGGTTTCGTAAGAATAATTTGGAGCCGCAATATCGTTGTCCCATACATTGTGCTTGTTTACCCAGGTGCCGGTTAGTAAGCTGTTATAACCTACCGCGGAAATAGTAGGCGTTTGAGAATACCCGTCTTTTTCACCTCCCACATAGGCCCGCATGTAAGCACCCGTTTTAGCAATGGTATCCAATGCAGGTGTTTCCACTTTTTCAATTACATCGGCTGGTATGCCATCCACGATTACAAACAGGGCTTTCTTTTGCCGGGGTTGAGCTGCCAGGTTGAATAAAATTCCTGCAAAAAGCAGGACCAGGATAGTAAGTCTTTTCATCTTTTATTAATTAATGATGTGCAAATGTAGGCTTCTATCCTGCCGGGTTATTTTATATAGCTATTAAATTTTAATTACCGGGAGTTGAGGGCCGAATGCCACCAGAACAGGTGAAATTTATAGCCTGAAATTCTATATCCATCCATAGCGGATGGCTTTACCGATCAACTCGCCGGTATTGTTGAGGTTGTTTTTGCGGAGCATATTTTTACGGTGGGTATCAACGGTTTGCTTGCTGATATTCAAAATACAACTTATCTCCTTACTTAATTTACCTTCGATTAAAAGCGCGAGCACCTGCTTTTCCCGCCTGGTCAACTCCTGCCTGCTTTCAATAAAAATATTTTTCAAACCCGCATCCAGGAACGATGGCTCACCATCCATTCCCAGGAAGGATAGCACCGGTTTGCCCTCCTGTTTGAGGTACGTAATATCGGTATGCACACCTAACGTTCTTAAGATTCTCCCGTTTTCGTCATGTTCAATCATTACCCCCTGGTAAAGTATCCGGGCATAATCCCCATTTTTCTTTTTATACCGGACGTCATACCTCACTTTGTACTTCATCAATTTTTCTATTGGCAACTGTGAAAAAAACTCTACCAACCTGTTTCCTAAAGACAAAAACCAGGAATGATCCTCAGGATGTAGTTTATCATTCATAAACTCAACATTAAACTCAGATGGTGTATAACCCATCACATCTTCAATTTCTTTGCTCACAAGCTCAAATGATAAACTATGATGATTAAGAATAAAATAATAGGAATCTCCAATCAGGAAAATATTCCAAAGCTTCTTATAAAATTCAAGCTCCAATCTCAAGAAACCGGGCGCAGACTCATTGGCAAACCATTTAAACATTTTATTGAATTCCTGATTAAAGACTTCGGGTTTCATAAAAGTCATTTTTACCGTCCGGAGATTTATATAAAATACGAAAATTTGATCAGTAAAAAAAATAGAAAAGATCCCCAGGCTACCTTTTATTCCTTCGTTCTATGAGACTTGAATTATTCATAGCCTGTTTGTTTCCCGATTCATTAAAATTACGACTACCTATAAATCGGTATTTTTTAGCGATAAAATCAACGTTACATTTATAAAGAACTGTAGCATATCAATCTATTTCCGCAACAAGTAAAGTTTATTGTTTATGGTTTATCGTGAATGACAGGCTGTAATCAATATTGACTTTATTTATCTGACGTTTTATTCTATTGTATCAGGCATCAATTCTGATTATTAGTTTGGCATAAAATTAAGTTTGAAGGTCAACATCAAACGAAAATATATTATGATATAGCAGCGATTGCAGAGACCTAAGCCGTTGAAGGAATTGGGTTTCCGGTGCCTTAGCTTTTGCATGTCATTGATCCTTCCCTTTTATTACTACTCCCTTCCTGCATATAAGTTTTCTTATAATTCCAAAC
>JAOQAL010000816.1 GCA_025963615.1 Chitinophagaceae bacterium
AGTGCCGCGGTGGCATTGGTCGGCAGTGAATATATTACCGGGGTCTTATTGCCATCGTCCAACGATCCGGCCTTTATGCAGGTAGCAGCGAATGCAGAGCATGCCAGGGTCATCCATATCATTATTGCAATCACCTCGATTGTTATATTCTATGGTATAAATATGTTGGGACTACGTTTAAGCGCCAGGACCCAAACGGTGCTTACTATTATTAAAATTTCACTCATCCTTTTGCTGATAACGCCTTTGTTTTTTGCAACAGGCGACCATGCAACCGTATCCGTCGTCACCATACATAATCAAACGCTGATAGAATATATCAAAGCGTTTGGTATCGGGTTGGTGGCCGTAAGTTTTACCTACGGTGGTTACCAGCAAACGATTAATCTCGGAGCCGACGTGGAACGCCCCAATAAGAATATACCCCGGGGAATATTCATGGGAATATTTGTGATTGTCCTGCTCTACCTGCTGATTAACTATGCTTATGTAAAAGTAATAGGATTTGAAACACTGAAAACCAGCAAGAATATCGCAGCCATTATGGCATCAAAAGTATTTGGGGTCCATGCGGAGCGGATCCTGTCGGTCTTATTATTCCTTGGTGTTTTAGCTTATATCAATGGTCAGCTGTTAAGCAACCCGCGCGTCATGTATGCCATGAGTGACGACAGGTTATTGCCTCGTTTTTTCCAGCAAAAAAATTCGAGAGGCGCCTTGAAATGGGCTGTTTCTTTTTTTGCGGCATTAGCAGCCCTGGTGGTATTCTGGGCCAGGGAATTTGATACCATCTTAAGCTTTACCATTTTCCTTGATAGTTTTGGTATGGCGCTTTCAGCAGGAAGTATTTTTATTCTAAGAAAACGTACCGCGCACCTGAATGGTACCGGTATTTACCAGATGAAATTATATCCCCTGCTGCCCATCATTTTTATTTCCAGTTATATATTTGTGGCAATCAGTATCGCGGCCGATAATTATCAAACGGCTTTAACCGGTGTCAGCGTATTCGCCGCATTCATGATTATTTATTTCGCGGTATATAAAAAACAATTAACCACAAAAAATTGAAATCATGTCTTCAGCACCTGATATTTCATATATTTTAAACGAATTAGGAGAAGAAAGAGAAAACTATTTTAATGCGGTATCGGCACCCATCATTCAAACCAGCAATTTCGTTTTTAAAAAAGTAGATGATCTAAGTAAGGCATTTGAAGATGAGATGGGCGGCTATTTATATAGCCGTGGTTTAAACCCAACGGTTGAAATTCTCCGGAAAAAATTAGCGGCATTGGATGGAGCCGAAGATTGCCTCGTTTTTAATAGTGGAGCATCCGTCATTTTTGCCGGGGTGCTGGCGAATGTAAAAGCCGGAGATCATATCGTATCCGTAAAATCTCCTTATACCTGGGCACAAAGAATGTTTGATGTGATATTACCAAGATTTCAGGTAACGACTACTTATATCGATGGAACCAGGATAGAGAACTGGAAAAATGCCACGCAAGCCAATACAACTTTTTTTTACCTCGAATCTCCCAATAGCTGGGATTTCGCGATACAGGATATTAAAGCTGTAGCACAATTCGCAAAATCAAAAGGCATTGTCACTTTTATTGATAATAGTTATTGCACTCCGGTATACCAGGATGTAATCGCCATGGGAATTGACCTTGCCATGCAAACGGCTACGAAATATATAGGAGGGCATAGTGATACCCTGGGTGGTGTGTTAAGCGGCCCGCATGCTATGATAAAGAAAATATTCGACAGCGAATACCTCAATATCGGGAGTGGCATTCAGCCCTTCAATGCCTGGTTATTGATCAGAGGGTTACGAACCTTGCCGGCCAGGTTGGATCGCATTACAAGAACCACCCGCGAAGTCCTGGAATTTTTAAAAACCCATCCTAAAGTGGAAGGCGTGATCTTTCCTCTTGACGAATCATTTGCGCAGTATGAATTGGCCAGGAGCCAGATGAAAGGGGCCTGCGGTTTAATGACGGTTATTTTAAAAACAAAAAACAGGGACGCTATTGTAAAATTTTGCGAGTCACTAAAACATATAATGATGGCTGTTAGCTGGGGCGGCCACGAAAGTTTGGTAATACCAAAATGTGCCGGCATACCCGCCGGCGAATTTGATGGAAATAATAAAGAACACCGGTATGTCAGGTTGTACATCGGGCTGGAGGAAGCAGGCTACCTGATCGCTGACCTGGACCAGGCCCTGGCGGCGGTTTAACCGGACGGGAACTGTTCAGGCAATTATTGTAAATTGGGCTTTCTCCTATTATTCAACTGAATTTCATGCGAATAGATGTTAAATAACCCGCCTGAAATCAACTCCGGTGATTTGATTTTGTAGTATAACTGTACAAAACCCAATTTAAAATACGCACTGCCTTCACAAAACAGCACGGGTACGATCCCGACGTGCCCGGGTGCCGTCGCCAAAGTTATGGCAGCCGGAGACCGACCGGCGCAAAGCGATCAGCACGGTAACCCCAAACTATAGACTATTTTAAACTTGATTTCTCAAGTTTTAAAATTAATGCTCCGTTTATCAATTTTCAGTTTTTGGGTTGGTCATTTCATTTATTTTTGTCTGATTATGAGAAAGTACATTAACCTTATCCTTTGTCTATTGCTTGGATCATCTTTATTTGCCCAGGAAATATGGGATCTTAAAAAATCTGTAGATTATGCTTTACAGAATAATATTTCAGTCAGGCAGGCGGACCTTCAGATAAGGTTTGCAGACCTTGATAAAAAGCAAAGCCGGTTAGCCCTATATCCGAATGCGAATTTTAATGGTGGTGTCGGTTATAGCGCGGGCCGTAATCAGGATCCTACTTCATTCAGTCTTATTACAACCGGTTACTGGAATTCCAATTATACCCTGCAGGCCAGCGTTGACCTCTTTAACTGGTTTACCAAAAGAAATAATATAGCGGTTAAAGACCTTAATTACCTGGCACAAGAGGCTGTTGCCGAAAAGGCAAGAAATGATGTGGCTTTAAATGTCGCGGTAGCCTATTTGCAAATACTGCTGGCCAGGGAACAAGTTAATATCACCAGAGTGCAGATAGAGCAAACCAAATCACAATTGGAAAGTACCCGTAAGCAGGTTGATGCAGGCCGACTTCCTGAATTAAATTATGTACAGTTAGAATCGCAACTGGCTACAGATAGTTCAAATGTTATTACTGCCGAAACAACGGTTCAGCAAAATATTCTGCAGATGAAGGCTTTATTGAACCTGGATGCAGCAGCTCCTTTTGATGTTGATACGCCGCCTGTTGACGCAATACCCCTTGAAAGCCTTGGCGAGTTACAGCCTGAAACGGTTTATAGCCTTGCTATCAAAAATATGCCGCAGCAAAAGGTAGATGAATTGAATTTGAGATCAGCTTTAAAATCAGTGCAGGTAGCCAGGGGCTCCATGTATCCTACGCTTTCAATGTTTGGAAGTTTAGGCACTGCCTACAATAATAAAGCAACCCAGGTTACTTCTATTTCGCAGCCCGTAATTAAACCCGTTGGTACAGTAAGTGTGGGAGGTACGCCATACGATGTGTTTCCTTTAAACCCGGCATATGATTATACCTTAGGCTATATACCTTATTTCGACCAGTGGAATCAGAATTTCCGGCAATCAATAGGATTAAGTCTCAATGTCCCGATTTTTAGCGGCGGCACGCTACGTACAGGTTGGCAAAGGTCAAAACTGACTGTAAAACAAGTTGAGCTGACCAAAGAACTAAATAGCAAAACATTGAAGCAGGATATATATAAGGCCTATAATGATGCTACGGCTGCGATCCAGAAGTTTAATGCGAATACCAAAGCCGTGGAAGCTGCACAAAAAAGTTATGATTTCGCAAGAAAAAGATATGACCTTGGTTTGTTATCAACCTATGAATTGATTAACACACAAAGCAGTTTATTACAGGCAAAAGTACAGTCTGTGTATTCTCAATATGACTTTGTTTTCAAAATGAAATTGCTGGAATTTTATAAAGGACTGGGATTGAAACTGTGAACCCCAGAACCCTAAGAGTAATTAATATTCTTATTATTAAATAACAATCCGGGTATAGAAAAGTAATCAGGGGAAATCTTTTCAGCATCCGGAATAAACAGTCCGCAAAACGGATTTAAGGAATTATGAATAAAACTGTTAAATGGATTTTGATAATCCTTGTGGCCGTTATTGTTTTACTGGTTGCCGGCAAGTTGATTGTCGGCAGCGGTGATAAAGGCGAAAAAGTGGCTGTGGAGAAAGCAGCGAAACGAACCATAATTGAAACGGTCAACGCCAGCGGCCAGATTTATCCGGAAGTAGAAGTAAAAATAAGCCCCGATATTTCAGGTGAAATAACTGAGCTGAACGTGGAAGAAGGCGATAGCGTAAAAAAGGGCCAGATTCTCGCCCGCATTTATGCGGACATTTATGCTACCCAACGGGACCAGGCCACCGCTTCAGTTAATCAGCAACAGGCATTGACTGCTAACAGCAGGGCACAATTAAACGCGTTAAAAGCCACCCTTGACCAGTCTGAAAAGACATACAATCGTCAGAAGCAATTGCTGAATGATAAAGTAATATCGCAAGCTGAATTTGAGCAGTCAGAAAGTACCTGGCTTTCCGCAAAAGCTAATTTCGCCGCTGCCGAACAAAGTATAATCGGTAACAGCGCCAGTGTACAAAGCGCACAGGCCAGTCTTTCAAGAGCTAATAAAGATCTGGGACGTACCACCTTGATAGCGCCCATGAATGGCGTTATATCTTCATTGACGGTTAAGAAAGGCGAACGGGTTGCGGGTAATAGTTTTAATGTAGGTACTGAAATGATGCGGGTAGCCGATATGGCCATCCTGGAAGCCCGGGTTCAGGTTGGTGAGAATGATATTGTAAAGGTAAATATTGGTGATACCGCCGATATCGAAGTAGATGCCTATAATAACAGGAAGTTTTTAGGAATCGTTACGCAGATTGCAAGTAGCACCAAAACCACTTCGTCAGCCAGTGCCGCTACCAATGACGTAACAAATTATGAAGTCAGGATCCGCCTGGACCCGGGTGGTTATAAAGACCTGATCGATCCGGCAAAACCTAAAAAATTTCCGTTCAGACCCGGTATGAATGCCAGCGCAGATATAAAAACCAAGCGGCATGAGAATGTTTTATCAATTCCCATTAACGCCGTGGCGGCCAGAATAAAGGGTAGCGATAAAAACATTGAGGATAAAAAGAAAGAAGACAGTAAGAATAAAAAAGAGGAAGAAAATAATAATGTTGAGGACAATAGTACAGCCAGTGCGGACTTATCAAATGAGTTGGAAGAAGTAGTGTTTGTATTGCAAAAAGATAATAAGGTTAAGAAGACGGTTGTAAAAACAGGCATTCAGGACATAAATAATATTGAAGTAATCAGTGGCCTGAGCGAAGGAGAAGAAATAGTTTCTGGTCCTTATAATGCCATTAGCAAAACTTTGAAAGACGGTAATACAGTGAAGGTCGTGCCGAAAGATAAGTTATTCGCGACTACGAAGTAAAAGCAGGCGGATGGAAGGAGGGAGGAAAATGAGAAATAAGAAATGAGAAATAAGGAATGAGAAAGTTTTCGTCATTCGCATACAGAAATGAAAAATGGGGTTTGTTATTTGCAGGTGGTGAAAGAAGATTGTGAGGGGTTGATGGAATGAGGGAGGAAAATGAGAAATTAGAAATGAGAAATAAGGAATGAGAAAGTTTTCGTCATTCTCTGAAGGAAATGAAAAATGGGGAAGGAAAATGAGAAATTAGAAATGAGGAATGAGGAATGAGAAAGTTTTCGTC
>JAOQAL010000430.1 GCA_025963615.1 Chitinophagaceae bacterium
TCATTATGATTTCAATTTCCTATCTTTTTTTAAGAAGTTGGCAAATAAAATGAAAAATGTTTTGTTTTTAGTTGCCCTGCCTTTTAAGGCAGGGATTGAATAGAGTAAGCTGTATTGGCTTTAGCCCAAATCCCTGTCAAATGTTTGAATCGGAAAAAAATAAGCAAGAAATTGAGTTGGCTAAAGTCTGCAACCACAGCTCACCGCTCGCAGCTCGCAGCTCAAAGCCCGCAGCTTATCCCTCACAGCTTATCCCTTTTTCTTTCCTAATTTCGCGTCCATGATAGCATACCTGAAAGGCGATTTTGTATATAAAACCCCGACGATTGTTCATGTAGACGTAAATGGCGTAGGATATGAAGTCCAGGTAAGCCTCCATACCTATTCTAAAATTCAAAACCTCGAAAAAGGCATTTTACATACCTGCCTCCTGATTCGGGAAGATGCTCATATACTCTATGGTTTTTTTGATAAGGCAGAAAAAGAAATGTTTTTACTCCTCATCAGCGTTTCCGGTGTCGGCGCTTCCACCTCCAGGATGATGCTATCCTACATGAAACCCGACGACATTTCCCGGGCCATCATACAAGGCGATGCAAAGACCCTCGAAGCGGTAAAAGGTATCGGTAAAAAAACCGCCGAAAGATTGGTCATAGAGCTCCGGGATAAGCTTGCAAAACAACCTCTTGAATCAAATATCTCCACGCTGAAACACAATACTTTGCACACAGATGCGTTAAATGCACTGCTGGCATTAGGGATTAACCGGCAGGCGGCGGATCAGGCCATACAAAAAGCCTTGACAATCGCTCCTGGCGTTCCTGTAGAAGAGCTGATCAAAATAGCCCTGCGTACCCTATAACCCAAACCATTTTATTGAACTAATTCTTAGGGAAAGTTTTGAGACGAAAGACCGCGTACATATTCCGTACATTGGTAGCTGCTACCTTTATGTTTGCCTTTGTACTTCCCTCGAAGGCCAGTGATCACTATTTTGAAAAAAATTTCTACAATTACAAAGAATGGTTTTTTCAAAAATCAGACAGCACTCCCAAAAATGATACGCTCCGTTATCCTGTCAATGACCGGCACGGTGACTCCTATTCTACGCCAACCCGTAACGCATTTGATCTGAAAGATTCCGCTTTTGTTAAACGGAATATTATTTATGATCCTAAAACAAAACAATATTACATCGAAGAAAAGATCGGCAACCAGTATTACCGCACACCGGCCACTTTTTCCATGCAGGAATTTCTGGATATGCAGGGAAAAAAAGATGAGAATGATTATTTCCGTAAGCGGGCGGATGTACTTACAGATCTTAACCGGCGCAACTATAAACCCAAATTCAATTTTTCCAAAGACTGGGTTAACCGGATTACCGGCGTAGGTAAAATTGATATAAAGCCGACGGGCTATGTGGATATTGCCGCAGGTTACCAGGGACAAAATATAAAAAACCCTACGCTGCCTGAACGGGCGAGGAAAAATGGCGGGCTGGATTTCAACATGAACTCACAATTGCAGGTGGATGCAAGTATCGGTGATAAAATAAAACTGCCGATCAATTACAATACCCTGGCAACATTCGATTATGAAAACCAGTTGAAGTTGGATTATCACGGCCGTGACGATGAAATTCTAAAAGAGTTCCAGGCCGGCAATGTAAATTTTACTTCAAAAGGAACGCTGATACCCGGAGCCCAATCACTTTTTGGTATCAAAACAAAATTGCAGTTTGGTAAATTATTTGTAACAGCGCTGATTGCCAACCAGCGTTCGCAAAGGCAGTCCCTGGGTATACAGGGTGGTGGGGCTGTGCAGTCATTTAAAATACGGGCCGATGAATATGAAGAGAACCGGCACTTTTTATTAGGGCAATATTTCCGCAATAATTATAACAAGGCGATGGCTCAATTGCCCGTTGTAAATTCCGCTATCCAGATTAAAAGAATGGAAGTGTGGGTTACTAACCGGATGGGTTCTGATACCAACGTTAGAGACATCGTAGCCTTAATGGATTTAGGGGAAAGTCAACCCTTCGGCCCCTATACAGGTTCTTCCGACCCAAGACCGGACAATAAATCAAATGCGTTATACAACAACATTGTTTCGAATCCAGCTGCCCGCAATTCAACCCTTGTCACAACTATTCTAAGAAATAATGGTTTGCAGCCGGTACAGGATTTTGAAAAAACGTTTGCAAGAAAATTATCACCATCGGATTATTATTTTAACCCGCAAGTGGGCTTTCTTTCATTGAACCAGCCACTACAGTCGGATGAAGTATTGGGAGTAGCTTATCAATACACGTACAATGGAAGAGTGTACCAGGTGGGTGAGTTTTCGCAGGACGTGCCGCCGGATTCTACAGGTACCTCGCAAAATGTTCTTTTTCTCAAATTATTAAAAGCAACCTCGCAGCGAACCAATCTTCCGATATGGAACCTGATGATGAAGAATGTTTATTCAGTTGGTTATGGTCAGTTGGAAAGACAGGATTTCAAACTGGATGTAGTTTATGAAGAACCCAGTCTGGGTCAGAAAAGATATATGCCATTGGGCGATATCAATCCCCAATATCAGGGTCAACCCTTACTCACCTTACTGAACCTGGATCGTCTGAACAATCAGAATGATCCGCAACCGGATGGGGTGTTTGATTATATTGAAGGATTCACCGCTATAGGATCACAAAGCCGTATCATATTCCCCTTGTTGGAGCCCTTTGGTCATGATATTGACTATTTATATCCAACACAGGATTTGCGGGATAAATATCTGTATTATCCTTTGTACGACACGATTAAAGCGATCGCGCAGACTTTTGCCAACCTTGATCGCTTCCAGTTAATAGGACAATCAAAGTCAACAGTCAATGCAGATTACCAATTGGGTTATAATATTCCCAAAGGATCCGTCACCGTTACGGCCAATGGCCAGGTATTGAGAGAAAATATAGATTATGAAATCAATTATGATCTCGGCACACTCCATGTAACGAACCAGGCAATCATAAATTCCGGAGTGCCGGTACAGGTCCAGTTTGAGAACAATGCTTCATTTGGTTTGCAGCAAAAAAACTACATGGCGTTGCGGTTGGATTACCTGGCGAGTAAAAAACTTTCCGTCGGCGGAACCATCGTGCGGCTGGGTGAAAGACCTTTTTTCGCCAAGCAGGGTTATGGCGATGATCCTATCCGTAACACCATGTATGGCGTAGACTTTGATTATCGCAGTGATGTACCTCGTTTAACAAGATGGTTGGATAAACTCCCTTTTTACTCAACAAAATCGATGTCCAGCATTGCAGCGTATGGTGAAGCAGCGGTGCTTCAGCCTGGGCACGCGCCACAGATTGGTAAAGGGGGTAATGGCCAGATCTATATTGATGATTTTGAAGGCACCCGTAGCAGTATTGATCTGCGCTTTCCATTAATTAGCTGGACATTGGCTTCTACGCCCCAAAAATCACCGGATCAGAATGGGGTTGAACTTTTTCCTGAAGCCGATCTGGTAAATGACCTGGCTTATGGCTATAACCGGGCTAAACTTGCCTGGTATAATATTGAGCCCGTGTTGCAGGAACGGAATAATCCCAATAACCCAATCAAGGACGTTAACGAATTATCAAAACCGGAAACAAGACAGGTATTCCAGGAAGAAATTTTTCCCCAACGGACAACGGATTTTGGTCAGGGATTATTGACAACATTCGATCTTGCATTCTATCCCAATGAAAGAGGCCCTTATAATTTTCAAACCAATAATACACAGGTTGATGGTAATGGCAATCTGCGCAATCCAACCCGATCCTGGGGTGGCATTATGCGAAGCATTGATCAAACGGATTTTGAAACAGGTAATATTGAATATATTGAATTCTGGCTGCAGGATCCATTTATCACCAAAACAAACAGTGCCGGGGGACAATTGTATTTTGACCTCGGTAATATTTCCGAAGATGTGCTGCGGGATGGTAAAAGGGAATTTGAAAATGGCTTACCAACACCCACTATCAATGCAACGGTAGATAACAGCAGTGTGTGGGGACGTGTTCCTTCCAACCCGATACAGGTGACCAATGCCTTTAGCAATGATCCGGCTGACCGTTCCTACCAGGACGTAGGGTTTGATGGGTTGACCGATGCGGATGAAAAAACCAAATTTGCGACCTACCTGAATGATCTGAATACCATCTATGGCCCCGGCTCGCCGATCGCCCAAAAGGCGCAGGCCGATCCATCAGCCGATAATTTCAAGCCTTACCGCGACGCTTCATACGATCAGCAAAAAGCAGGTATACTGCAACGTTATAAAGAGATCAATAACCCGCATGGCAATTCACCCATTGCCGGCGCCAGCGATCAGTTCACCAATGCCTTTACATTATATCCGGACCAGGAGGAACTGAACCGGGATAATACCATGAATGAACTGGAGGAATATTTTCAATACCGGGTAGACCTGAAACCCAATATGGCGGTGGGCACTAATTTTATTACGGATAAACGGATCGTGGATGCCAACCTGGCCAATAATACCACGCGCCCGGAAACATGGTACCTTTTCCGTATCCCCGTTGATAATTACCAGGCCAAAGTGGGCAATATTCCTGATTTTAAATCGATCCGGTTTATCAGGATGTTCATGACAGGATTTGCAGATACGGCGGTTTGCCGTTTTGGAAAACTGGAACTGGTACGTAATCAATGGCGCAAATTTTCCTATGATATTGACACCACGGGAAATTACAAACCATTGCCGGCAACCGATCCTACCACGTTCAATACTCTGGCTGTAAACCTGGAAGAAAATGATAAACGCCAGCCGATTCCCTACCGGGTTCCGCCCGGTGTAGAAAGACAACAACAGTTAAGCAATAACAACGTATCGCTCTTACTGAATGAACAGTCGCTGAGTGTGCAGGTATGTAACTTGCAGCCAGTGGAAGCAAGAGGAGTTTTTAAAACCATGAATCTGGATCTTCGACAGTACGGAAGGTTATCCATGTTCATCCATGCGGAAGATGCAGGGGATGCAGATGGACTGAATTATGGCGATTTGAAAGGAGTCGTTCGTATCGGAAATGATTTTGCGGGTAATTATTATGAAGTAAAAATTCCATTACAGCCAACCTCTAAAAGTGGATCATTTGATTCTTTATCGGTATGGCCAGCAGTGAATAACCTTGATTTTGATTTGGTGGAACTGACTAAACTAAAATCAAGACGTAATAATCTTGGTATTCAGCCATCGCAGTATTACAGTGAGACTTCCGCCGATGGAAGAACCTATGCCATCATCGGTAATCCCAACCTCGGCGAAGTCCGGGGAATGTTGTTGGGCGTACAGAATATGAAATCTCAAACGGTATGTACGGAAATATGGTATAATGAGCTGCGGTTGTCAAAGATTGATGAAAAAGGCGGCTGGGCCGCAACAGGACGGGTAGATGTCACCTTGGCCGACCTGGGAAGCCTGACGGTAGCTGCCAATATGAAAAGCCGCGGTTTTGGTACGCTGGAGCAAAAAGTAAATGAACGAAGCCGGGAGGATTTTAGACAATTTGATGTATCGGCTAACCTGGACCTGGGTAGACTATTGCCAAAGCAGGCTGCTATACAGATACCGGTGTATGCGGGTATCAGCCAAACCAGCAGTACTCCTGAATATGATCCTTATGACCTGGATATAAAACTGAAACAAAAGCTGGATGATGCCAACACCAAACAAAAAAAGGACTCAATCCGCAATGACGCTATTGATGTTACGACTATCAAGACGGTGAATTTTACCGGCGTTAAAAAAATCCGAACCAGCACAAAAAAACCGATGCCCTGGGATATCTCCAATGTGGATTTGAATTATTCCTACACCAAACAGGAACAACATAATCCTTTAATTGAAAGTAATGAACTGACCCGCACCCGGGGTGCCCTGGCTTATAATTATTCGCCGCAGGTGAAACCTTTTGAACCTTTCAGGAAACTCATTAAATCCAAATCGCCCTGGCTGGCGTTCCTGAAAGATATCAATATCAATTATGCACCTTCCATTGTTTCGTTCAAGGCGGATGTATTCAGGCAGTTTGGCGCAATACGGCCGCGAAACGTCGGCGGTGGCGGGTTTAAAATTCCTGAAACCTACGATAAGTACTTTACGTTTGACCGGTATTATATTTTGCGCTGGGAGCTTACAAGGTCCTTGACGCTGGACTTCAATGCGATTAATAATGCGAGAATTGATGAACCGGCGGGCAGGATAAATACCAAAGAAAAAAAAGATTCAATCCGGAGTAATTTCTTTAAGGGTGGCCGTAATACCCATTATCACCAGGATGCTTCATTGACTTATAATGTACCCACCAATAAACTTCCGTTTTTGGATTGGACCACCGTTCAACTTACCTACGCGACTAAGTATGACTGGACGGGTGCTTCCTTACTTCAGCGGACACCGGACCTTAATCTGGGTAATACGCTTGAAAATTCGCAAACAAGAAACCTCCGGGGCGATCTGAATTTTGAGCAATTATATAATAAATCAAGATTTCTGCGGGCAGTATACGCGAATAGTCCATCGAGAAAGGTAAGAGACAGCCTGGCAAGAAATGATACATCCAATGGCCCGAAAATAAAAGACCCGAACCAGCCCATGCAAATTGGTACGGTTCCCAAATTCTTTTTGAGAATGATTACCTCATTGAAGCGGGTAAATATTCAATATGGACAGGATATGGGAACCTTATTGCCAGGCTATATGGACAGCACCCGGGTATTAGGAATGAATTTGCG
>JAOQAL010000022.1 GCA_025963615.1 Chitinophagaceae bacterium
TATCCAGTATGTCTGGTTGTTTGGTATCATCGGTGTATTTGTATTGCTGTTGGCCTGTATTAATTTTATGAATCTCAGTACAGCCCGTTCGGAAAAAAGAGCAAAAGAGGTGGGTATCCGGAAAGCGGTTGGTTCATTGCGTACGCAATTGGTCGTTCAATTCTTCAGCGAATCATTGCTGGTAGCGCTCCTGGCATTTGTCCTGTCCATAGTACTGGTGCAGTTGATACTCCCATTTTTCAATGAGGTAGCGGGTAAGAAAATGTCCATCTTATGGGCTAATCCTTTATTCTGGTTGCTTGGCATTGGCTTTAGTTTGATTACGGGGTTGATTGCCGGCAGTTATCCCGCTTTATATTTATCATCGTTCAATCCCGTTAAAGTATTGAAGGGAACCTTCAGGGCAGGTCGCCTGGCAGCCATTCCACGTAAGGTGTTGGTGGTGGTTCAATTCACAGTCTCTGTTATTTTAATCATTGGAACAATTATCGTTTTCCGCCAGATTCAATTCGCAAAAAGCCGGCCCATTGGCTATAGCCGGGATGGATTAATTACGCTGCCAATGGTTACAACGGATATTCATAATCATTTTGAAGTAGTAAAAAATGAACTGGTAAATAGCGGTGCGATTGCATCCATGACAGAAGCCGGAAGTCCCACAACCGCTGTATGGTCCACCAATGCCGGCTTTGACTGGAAAGGAAAAGATCCCGGTCTGGCCGTTGAATTTCCAAATATTGATGTTTCGTATGACTATGGTAAAACAGTTGGATGGCAGTTTAAAGAGGGCCGGGATTTTTCAAGGGAATTTCTTACCGATTCGACGGCTTTTGTATTAAATGAAACAGCCGCCAAATTTGTTGGTATTAAAAACCCGGTTGGCGAAACGCTTAAATGGGATGGAGTTCCTTTCAAGATTATTGGTGTTATAAAAGATATGGTGGTGGAATCGCCTTATGCAGCGGTGCGGCCCACGCTGTTTCACTTATCAACCTATCCAGGCAGTGTAGTGATCGCAAAAATAAACCCTACGGCAAGTGTCAGCGATTCCTTGCGGAAGATCGAAACTGTATTTAAGAAATATAATCCCGCGCAACCATTCGATTACCAGTTTGTGGATGAAGAGTATGCAAAAAAATTCGGCAATGAACAACGTGTGGGAAAGCTTTCAAGCTTCTTCGCGGCCCTGGCCATTTTCATAAGCTGCCTCGGCTTATTCGGTATGGCTTCCTTTGTTGCGGAACAGCGTACCAAGGAAATTGGCGTGCGCAAAGTATTGGGTGCCTCGGTATTTAATCTCTGGCGATTGTTATCAAAGGATTTTGTATTGCTGGTACTTCTTTCCTGTGCCATAGCAATTCCCATAGCCTATTATTTTCTGCACGAATGGCTGCTGAGGTATGAATACCGGACAGAAATCTCGTGGTGGATTTTTGCAGCCTCGTGTTTTGGGGCATTGATTATTACCTTATTAACGGTGAGCTTTCAAAGTATCAAAGCAGCATTAATGAACCCGGTGAAGAGTTTGAGGACGGAATAGTGACTCCGTGAATCGCTGTGTCTCCCTGTCTCCGTGGTTCAAAAAAAGCTCAAAAGGAATGTTGAACCACGGAGGCAGGAAGGCACGGAGTAACACGGAGGCTCAATTGGATGTATTAATTTAAAAGAGACAACTATGATAAAAAATTATTTCAAAACCGCCTGGCGCTCCGTAAGCAGGCATAAGGCTTACAGTATTATCAATGTGCTGGGCCTTACACTGGGTATTGCTTCTTGCCTGGTTATCTTTTTAGTAGTTAAATATGAACTAGGCTATGACCAGTTCAATAAAAAAGCGGACCGTATCTATCGGGTAACCCTGAACGCAATAGATTTTAATCCCAGTGTTTCCATGGCCGTTGTTCCTGCTCTGCGTACTGATTTTCCTGAACTGGAAACTGTCTCGCAGGTTTGGTTCCGTGAATCCGCATTGATCACCATCGGTGAACATACCCGTTATGATGAAAAAGGGTTTGCATTTGCAGATCAGTATTTCACCAGCGTATTCGATTACCAATGGCTCGCAGGAAATGCAAAAACAGCGCTGGCCGAACCGAATACCATCGTTCTTACCGAAGCTGTCGCCCATAAATATTTTGGTAATAAAGAAGCCATGGGACAGGTCGTTAATTTGGATGGGCGTTTAAATCTTAAAGTAACAGGCGTTATCAAAGATGTTCCCGGCAATACGCATTTACCTTTTCATTTTCTCGTATCATTTGAAACATTAAAGGACGATGTAAAGGGCCTGATGTCGCAATTCTATGCTATTCCAGGTGGCAGTTTCGCTTACATCGTTACGCCGGAAAATTATGCGGTCGGTCCATTGCAAAAGCGAATGAAACCATTTATTGCAAAAAATTGGGGAAATGATATTGCCAAAGAAGCGAACCTTTTATTGCAGCCACTTACAGATATTCATTTCGATCAGCGCTATCTCAACAATACAATCAGTTACACCACTTCAAGGGAAACGTACTGGGCTTTATCGATCGTCGCTGTTTTTATTATCATTATTGCCTGCATCAACTTTATCAATCTCGCGACAGCGCAGGCGATCCGGCGGGCCAAAGAAGTTGGTGTGCGGAAAGTGCTGGGATCAAGCCGTTCGCAATTGATCTCACAATTTTTAGGAGAAACCAGTTTCATGGTAATTGCGGCCCTGTTGTTGGCATTGCTTGCTACCTCCCTGCTGTTGCCACGGGTTGCCACCTGGCTTGATATTAAGATCGGCGTCAATCAATTGGTGCAACCTTCGGTAATCATTTTAATGTTTGTCATAACCGCTGCTATTATTTTGCTCGCAGGCCTATATCCTGCTTTTGTACAATCTGCATTCCGGCCGGTCGAGTCTTTAAAGAGTAAAGCGGTTTTATCCTTTCGCGGGCTCACATTACGCAAAAGCCTTGTCATAGTGCAGTTCGCTATTTCCCAGATCATGATCGTGGGAACTCTTGTGGTGGCCTATCAAATGGATTTTTTTAAGAACCGCAACCTGGGATTCAATAAGGAAGCGGTTATATCTTTTGGAATCCCTGATATGGCTAAAAATGACGTGTTGAAACAAGACTTGTTAAATAACCCGGGTGTGAAAGAACTGAGCCTTTCTTCCGGCGCCCCAGTGTATAATAATTCTTTTACCAGTTTTAAATCGCCGGAAGCAGGCATTATTAAAGATGACGTAACGGAGATTAAGTTTATTGATGAAAAATATACCGATATGTTTGGACTGAAGATGCTGGCTGGTCAAAAGATTAAACGCATGCAGACAACTGAAAATGATACCGTATATAATGTCGTCGTGAACGAAACCATGATTCATAAACTAGGCGTACAGGATCCCGGGCAGGCAATTGGTAAACATGTTATATTAAATGGTAACTGGTACTGCACTATTACAGGCGTTGTACAGGATTTTCAAAGTGAATCCAAACACAAAAAGATAAGACCTTGTGCATTGATTTACCGGGCTGATAATTTCTTCAGGACCAGTGTAAGAATACAGTCTGCTAATATGAAAAACACAATTGCAGGCATTGATAAGACATGGTCTGGCCTGTTTCCCGGGAATTTGTTCAGCTATGAATTTCTCGATGACCATATCGCTAAATGGTACCGGCAGGAACAAAAAGAGTATATCGCATTCAAACTATTTTCAGGGATTGCTATACTCATTGGCTGTTTGGGATTATATGGACTGGTCGCTTTTGCTGCCGCACAGCGTACCCGGGAAGTAGGTATCCGCAAAGTATTGGGAGCCTCATTAGCAGATATTATTCTTTTGTTTTCAAAGGAGTTCGTTGTGCTGATAATTGCTGCTTTCTTTATCGCCGCTCCGGTTGCTTATTATGTAATGCATAACTGGCTTGAAAATTTTGCGTATAAGATAGATATAGGAGCAGGGATATTTATAACTGCTATTATAACATCTTTTCTTATTGCGGGATTCACGATTGGTTACCAGGCGATAAAAGCAGGTATTGCGAACCCGGTGAAGAGTTTGAGGACGGAATAATGACTCCGTGAATCGCTGTGCCTCCCTGCCGCCGTGGTTCAAAAAAAGCTCAAAAGGAAATGTTGAACCACGGAGGCAGGGAGGCACGGAGTAACAC
>JAOQAL010000440.1 GCA_025963615.1 Chitinophagaceae bacterium
AATGAATGGCCGGCCGCTGGATTTGAAACCGACCTGGGCACCGATATAAAATATGCGATAGACAATGATGGAGCGAATTTGTACATGGCGATGAATATTGCCAACGAGGGAATTCAGTTGAAAATAATGAGAATGGGGATGAACATGTATATCGATTTAAAAGGGAAGAAAAAAGAAGGCCGCGGTATTACATTCCCTGTAAAAGAGGAAAAGAAAGCGGATGAAACGCAGTCGGTAATTAAAGAAGAGAGCGAAGCAAGAAATAATCCGCAGAAAAAATTGCAGGATAAGAAAGTGATGCGCTCCATGATGGCATTGCATCAGATTTATATGAAAATTTTTGGATTCGAAGGTTCGGGTTCACAAGACCAGGGCTTATCCATGCCCGGAAGTATTAATGTTGCTTTTTCATGGGATTCCCTGGATGTTTTACATATTGAATGGCTCGTTCCACTTAAAATGTTGGGTGATATCTCATCCCTGGATCAAAAGGAAATAAGTGTTGGCTGGAAATTAAATGGGATGTATCCCTCTGATAATCCAAGATACTACAGTGAGCAAACGAAGAGTGGTGGCCATCAAAAAATTGGTGCGGATAATAAACCCATCATTGAGCGGGAAACAATTGTCAGGGAACAAAATATCTGGAAAAAATATCACCTCGGCATTCCCGGTAACCAAAACAACGGTAAATAGCCTGAAACATATCATTATGGTGTCTGATTGATGATTCTTAACTTTGCCGCTCAATCAGAAAAAATGGATTTTCTCAAAACCCTGGGTGTTGAAACAAATAACAAAGGGATTAGCACCGGCGTTAATTGGGTATCGTCAAAAGGTGAAAAAATTGACTCCTTCTCCCCTGTAGATGGCCGGCTGATTGGTTCAGTAACTACCGCTGACAGGGATAGCTATGAAACCGTTCTAAAAACGGCTGAATCAGCTTTTTTACAATGGCGATTGGTGCCGGCTCCCAGGCGGGGTGAAGTGGTGAGGCAAATTGGCGAAGCACTTCGAAAATATAAAGAGCCGTTGGGCAAGTTGGTTTCCTATGAAATGGGCAAAAGCCTGCAGGAAGGTTATGGTGAAGTACAGGAAATGATTGATATCTGCGATTTTGCCGTAGGTCTCTCCCGGCAATTACATGGCTTGACCATGCATAGTGAACGTAGTAATCATCGTATGTATGAACAATGGCACCCGCTTGGTATCGTGGGCATCATTTCGGCTTTCAATTTTCCAGTCGCTGTATGGAGCTGGAATTCCATGCTGGCTTTGGTCTGCGGTGATGTATGTATATGGAAGCCCTCTGAAAAAACTCCATTATGCGCTATTGCGTGTCAAAATATCATTGCTGAAATATTTCAAAAGAATAACATCCCGGAAGGTGTTTGCGGGTTGATCATTGGCGGTCGCGAAGCAGGTGAATGGATGGCGGCTGACTCAAGAATTCCGCTTATTTCGGCAACGGGTTCTACGAGGATGGGTAAAGCGGTGGGCGCGACTGTTGGTGCACGACTTGGCCGTTCATTGCTGGAACTTGGGGGTAATAATGCCATCATTATCTCTAAGGATGCAGACATTGATATTGCTATTCGCGGGGCGTTATTTGGCGCCGTGGGTACAGCGGGTCAACGTTGTACCACGACACGCAGATTGATCATCCAGGAAGATATTTATGAAAAAATCAGGGAAAAGCTTATTGTTGCTTATAAGCAATTGCGGATAGGTAACCCACTCGATGAAAAGAATCATGTGGGGCCATTGATTGATCAGGATGCGGTGAAACTATATGCAGAGGCAATTGAATTGTGTAAGGCGGAGGGTGGAAACTTTATCGTTGAAGGTGGACGGCTGGAAGGCGATGGATATGAAAGTGGATGCTATGTAAAACCCTGCATTGCTGAGGCAGAGCCAGGCTTTAAAATCGTACGAAATGAAACCTTTGCTCCCATTTTATATTTATTAAAATACGGGACGATCGATGAGGCAATTAAAATTCAAAATGAAGTTCCGCAGGGACTTTCTTCCGCAATCATGACCCTGAACCTACGGGAGGCCGAAAAATTTCTTTCCGGTGCAGGCAGCGATTGCGGCATTGCTAACGTCAACATTGGCACAAGCGGTGCAGAGATAGGAGGAGCGTTCGGGGGTGAAAAAGAAACCGGAGGCGGACGGGAAAGTGGCAGTGATGCCTGGCGGGCTTATATGCGCAGGCAGACCAACACAATCAATTACAGCCCTGATCTGCCGCTGGCTCAGGGTATAAAATTTGATTTTTAATGCAAAACTCCTTCTTTCTTATTATTTTGGGGAAATAATAGTGAATTTTCCCCGTTTTAGGAAGGCCATCAAAAAATAGAGTACGCAGATGACAAAAATACAAATCCGCTTTTTTGCAATAATTTTTTTGTTATTCCCATTCTTTCTGCATGCCCAGGTGAGACTCGGCATTTTAGGTGGTCCTCATTCCGCTTCCATATTTGAGACAAACAGTGTCCCTGGCTGGTCTGATAACGTGAAGCAGTATTATTCATCCAGGTTTAGCTTTCATGCAGGACTGGTTGGAGATATACCTTTTTCTTCAAAATCGCCCTTACATTTTCAACCCGGACTTATCTATTCTGCAAAAGGCAGAAAGTTTGCAACCCCTTCGAATTTTGATTTAATTGCTATTGAATTTCAAAATGTAAAATTTGTTCATCAACAACAGTATATTAGTTACCTGGATATCCCTTTAAACCTGGTCCTTAAATTTCCGGTTGGCAGGGACTCGAGATTTATTTTTGGTGGCGGGCCTCAACCTTCCTTGCTCATTGGTGGAAAGGAAACAACCATTGTTGAAGACGGTGCATTATTGGTTGGTGAAACTAATAAACCGGTCAAGGGCACCGGTCCCGGAAATTACAAGGGTTTGGACTTTAGTTTGAATGCTCTGATGGGGTTTGAGTTTGGCCGGTTTTTCATAACGGTTAACTATGCCCGCAGTTTTGGAAATTTTTATACCGCTAAAGACTATAATGGAAATTTCAGACATAATATTATTGGAGGTACGGTCGGCATATTCTTTGGCAAATCAAAAACAGCTAAGGAAAAAGACACCGATAAAGACGGTATCCTTAATATTAATGATGAATGCCCTACCCTCGCGGGAACAGCAACCTTAAACGGTTGTCCGGACAAAGATGGGGATGGCATCATCGATAAAAATGATAAATGCCCCAGCCAGGCAGGCCCCCTTAGCAATAATGGCTGTCCCCTTGCTGATAAGGATAATGATGGCGTGCCTGATAATGTAGATAAATGCCCAGAGGTTGCAGGTTTGCAGATTTATGAAGGCTGCCCAATTCCTGATCAGGATAGTGACGGAGTCAATGATTTTGAGGACCGGTGCCCCACTATGGCTGGACCAGCTTCAAATAAAGGTTGCCCTATTGTTGATACCGATAAGGATGGAATACCGGATAAAGATGATAAATGCCCGGGTGTGGCCGGCGTAGAGAAGTATTCTGGCTGTCCTGTTCCAGATACAGATGGTGATGGATTGAATGACGATGAAGATAAATGTCCGCAGGCCAAGGGACCAAAAGAAAACAATGGCTGCCCGGTAATAAAAAAAGAAATTACAGACAAAATCAGTGCCGCTGCAGAACAGATAAAATTTGCATCGCAAAAAGCAGATCTGCAAAATTCTTCTTACAAAATACTGGACCAGGTTGTGAAGCTTCTTAAGCAAAACCCGACGCTGACCCTGACTATTTCAAATTATACCAATGTTTTGAAAACAGCGGATGCCAATCAGAAACTGGCAATGGAAAGAGCCAACAATATTATGGCCTATATCGGCCTGCAGGGAGTAGATTGGGCAAGAATGAAGGCTACTGGGTTTGCTACCGAGACGTCTGTACCGCCGCCAGCCGATGGTAAGAACCCCGGAAACCGCACCGAACTAAGTGTTTTGAAGTAAGGATAGCTCAAAATCGATCGCTGAATAGTATAAATTTGATATTTAAGCCTTTATAGGCAGGACGCTCTTGTTTTTCAAAATATTTAGCCAGTTTAGCCGTTATTAGATTAACAGTATCCTATAAAAAGGTAGTAATATCCAATAAACCAACATATGAGATCCATGAAAAAACAGGGAATTTTAGCAGCAGCGATCTTTATCCTGTCATATAATGTTTGTACTGCACAAATAAGGATGGGTATTCTGGCAGGTCCACATTCATCCTCTGTCATTGAAACCAACACGAACCCGGATTGGAATGATATAAAAAATAATTATCATTCACGTTCAGGATTTCACGCTGGCTTTATAGCGGATATTCCTTTTTCTGCCACATCAAAATTGTATTTCCAACCCGGAGTTAATTTTACTACCAAAGGCAGGAAATATTCGGAAACTTTTGATACGACCGATTTCAGATCCAGATCAAGAATGGACAGCTCACAGTTTATTAATTATATAGAAATTCCTCTCAACTTCGTTTTAAAACTTCCCTTAGGAAGAAGAGTAAAATTTATAATCGGTGCAGGCCCCTATGTTTCTTTCTTTTTTAATGGAAAGGAAAAAAGTGAAACTTCTTTTATAAATGGTGATTTTTCAAATTCTGAAAATAAAGACTTGCCGGTAGGGAATGGCGCCGGAAAATATAAAACTTTTGATTATGGTGTCAACGGCCTTGCGGGATTTGAGATTGGCCGTGTTTTCCTGACTGCCAATTACAGCCGCGGTCTCACAGATTTTTGGAAAAATCCTGAGAACCTCGCTATTTACAATGGCCATTTTAAGCACCAGACAATTGGCGGAACCCTCGGAGTATTTTTTGGTAAACAGCCAAAAATTGAAAAGAAAGTAAAAGATAAGGATAAAGATGGTATTCCTGATAAGGAGGATGCCTGCCCTACAGAACCGGGTACGGCTGCTACTAAAGGATGTCCCGATAAAGATGCTGATGGCATAGCTGACTTAGACGATAAATGCCCTGATGCAGCAGGTCTGAAAAAATATAATGGTTGCCCGGTTCCCGATTCGGATGGTGACGGCGTCAACGATGAAGAGGATAAATGTCCCCAGGTGGCGGGTCTTAAAAAATATAATGGTTGTGCCATACCCGATTCAGATGGCGATGGAATAAATGATGAGGAAGATAAATGTCCCCAGGTGCCTGGTGTCAAAAAATATAACGGCTGCCCGATACCTGATTCGGATGCTGATGGAGTGAATGATGAAGAAGATAAATGCCCGCAAACAAAAGGCACAAAAGAAAATAACGGCTGCCCGGTGATTAAAAAAGAAGTTGTTGAAAAAATAAACTATGCTGCAAGACAGATACAGTTTGATTATACCAAGGCGACTATTAAACCTTCTTCGTATCCGTTACTCGACGAAGTGATTAAAATCTTAAACCAGGACCCCAGCCTTATACTTTCTATTGAAGGCCATACCAGCAATGACGGGATCTACCAGGCGAATATCCGTTTATCACAGGCAAGAGCTGACAATGTTAAAGCCTATTTTGTATCCAAAGGAATTGAGGTGTCGCGATTGAAATCACAGGGTTTTGGTCCCGATAAACCGTTAAATAATGGTAAAACTGAGGCGGAAAAGGCCAAAAACCGCCGGGTCGAATTAAAATTAAGCAACCGCTAACATTATTTTAGCGTCAAATTTATCCACAGTCCTGTTAATACCAGGGCTGTTTTTTATTAAAATTTATGAAAGGTTTTCATAATTATCTATAGTTCTGCATATTTGTTGTTTTAAAATTATAAAGATCAGATCAATGAAGCGAAAATGGTTAATGATTGTTATTGCGGTTTCTGCAAATCTCTCCTTATGGTCACAAACCCAGGATGTCCCCAAAGGCTGGCACCTGATGGATCCGCAAAAAGACAGTTTTTATGGTATCAGTCTTGATAAAGCTTACGAATTCATTCAATCCAGGAAATTAAAAAGTAAAACGGTTATAGTGGCCGCGATTGATTCAGGAGTCGATACGACACACGAAGACCTTAAAACCATTCTTTGGACGAATCCCGGTGAAATTCCAGGGAATGGGATTGATGATGACAAGAATGGCTATATCGATGATGTACACGGCTGGAACTTTGCCGGTGGCCGGGACGGCCGCAATGTGAAAGACAACTCGGGTGAATCCGTCCGTTTTTACTATCAGTATAAGGACAAATTTTTGGGTCTTACTGATTCTTCGTCGCTTAGTAAAGAAGATAAGGAGTTATATGCCATGTGGCAAAAAGCAAAGCGTGATGTTGGCGAAGTGGATCCAGAAAAATATTTAAACCTCATGCTCCTGAAAAGTGTATTCAATGATGCATTTAGTGGCGACAGCATTATTAAAAAAGCATTGAATAGGGAAAATTATACGGGTACGGATGTCCGTGATATGAAACCCGCCGATCTAATGGAGAAGAAAGCCCGTGAAAAAATATTGAGGCTTTATTTCGGTCTGCAGCCATCTGTAAACCTTGAAGACAGCAGCAAAGAATTATATGATGAACTGAGAGAACAGATAGAATCAGAGGAAAAAAAGAATGAAGCGAAACAAAAAGCGCCAACGGATTACCGGGCTGAAATTGTAAAAGACAATTATAATGATTTCAATGACCGTTTTTATGGCAACAACGATGTGATGGCAAATACAGCCATGCATGGGACGCATGTCTCTGGTATCATTGGTGCATTAAGGGACAATGGAACCGGCGCCAAGGGCGTAGCGGACAATGTTAAGATCATGATGATCCGGGCGATACCGGATGGCGATGAATATGATAAGGATGTTGCATTGGGCATACGTTATGCGGTTGATAATGGTGCCCAGGTAATCAACATGAGTTTTGGCAAATACCTATCTCCTCAAAAGCAATGGGTTGACGATGCGGTTCAGTATGCGGAAAGTAAGGGGGTGCTATTAGTTGCTGCGGCAGGAAACGAAAAAAAGGATGTGGACACGCTGCCTCATTACCCAAGTCCTTATTTAAAAAGCGATGGCAGAAAAGTGAACAACTGGATAACAGTTGGCGCCAGCGGCGATCCGAAAGCCGGCGGCCTGGTCGCCTACTTTTCTAATTACGGGAAAAAAGATGTGGATGTATTTGCGCCAGGCGTCAAGATTTATTCTTCGGTTCCGGGTGGCAATACCTATGCGAGCCTGAGTGGCACCAGCATGGCTTCGCCTGTAGTGGCAGGTGTAGCAGCCTTGATTCTGGAATATTTTCCTGATTTGTCTGCAGCACAGGTAAAATGGGTCATTGAAAAATCGGTTACCAAAACAGATATTAAAGTAAAAGATCCCGCTACACAAGAAACCGTAAACCTGGGCGATCTCAGTAAAACCGGTGGCATCGTGAATGCTTATGGAGCTGTCAAATTAGCCTCCACATTA
>JAOQAL010000069.1 GCA_025963615.1 Chitinophagaceae bacterium
ATACATGACGGTCTATGTGGGCACCGCAAACAGGAAAACAGCCAAACATCCACCGGTAATCAAGGACCGGAATACCGATAAAAGCTGGGATGCTCAGCCTTATTCAGATGCCGTAGAAGTGAATGTCCCGGGGGAAACCGTGGATGTCTATATTTTCTCAGGACCGACCCCGATGAATGTCGTGCAACGGTATAATCTATTCAATGGAGGTGGCTGTCTGCCTCCTAAATGGGGATTGGGGTTTACACAAAGGGTGCCTGCCTTATATAGTCAGGATGATGTTATCAAAGAAGCCAGTGAATTTAAAGCGCATAATTTTCCGCTTGATTTTATAGGACTGGAACCAGGTTGGCAGAGTATGGCCTACCCCTGCACGTTAGAATGGGATAGTACCCGGTTCCCGCATCCAAAGGAATTCCTGGCGGAGTTGTCACAACAAGGGATCCGTACTAATTTGTGGTTCAATCCTTACCTGTCGCCCAAAACAGAATTGTATAAAAAGATCTTGCCTTTATCGGGTTCACATACGGTATGGAATGGTATCGTACCCGATATTACCTTGCCGCAAACAAGGCAATTACTGAAGGAACATTTTGTTAAAAATCACCTCAGCATCGGAGTGGCAGCCTACAAGATTGATGAGGTAGATGGCTATGATAACTGGATTTGGCCCGATGTGGCTACATTCCCATCCGGTAATTCCGCGGAACAAATGCGGCAGGTATACGGAATGCTATGGCAAAAAATGACCCTGGACTGGTTTAAAGAAAAAAATCAACGTACCTATGGATTGGTGCGGGCCTCTAATGCAGGCGCCAGTTCCATGCCGTATGTTATTTATAACGATTATTACAGTCATAAGGATTTTATTACCGCTTTAATCAACAGCAGTTTTATCGGGGTACTATGGGTGCCCGAAGTAAGGGCTTCTGAAACAGCAGAAGAATGGGTACGTAGAATGCAAACGGTTTGTTTTTCTCCCATGGCAATGCTTGATGCCTGGTCAGATGGTACCAAGCCATGGACATTTCCTGAAGTTGAAAAAGCGGTCCAGGATGTCGCTATGCTGCGTATGCAACTGCTTCCATACATTTATACAAGCTTCGCACAATATCATTTCGAAGGTAAACCACCTTTCAGGGCGATGAGCCTGGTAGATGGTTTTGGATTTACTGCTACGGAAGAGAAAGGCAGCGTGGATGCTGTTAAAAATCCTTATGCATTAAGTACCGTGTCAGAAATTAAAGATCAGTATATGACAGGTGATTACCTGCTGGTAGCTCCTATGTTTACCGGTGAAACGAAACGCAATGTTTACCTGCCGGCCGGTAAATGGTATGATTTTTACACAGGGGCATTCGTGGGGGAAAACCAAATCATTGAAATAACGCCGGGCCTGGATAAAATTCCCTTATTCGTGAAAGATGGCGGCATCATTCCCATGATACCAGCGCAACGCCAAAGCCCTAAAGAGGGTCAGTTATTGCCGCTGGAGGTAAGACATTATGGATCTGCGGAAAATAACTTTGTGTTATATGATGATGATGGAACAACCTTCAATTATGAAAAAGGAGAATACAGCAAAACCAGTTTAACGGTTACAAAGAATAAAAAAGGACAATTGCAGGGCAATCAGCCCCAACCTGTTAAAGGAAAACCTTACCACTATCTGCCGGTAATAACATGGCGTTTTATGACAAAGTAATAAATCTCCTGGTCACAAGACTCTTCAAAATGAAAGAAATCATATAATGGTCTTTTCATTTTGTCATTTTTCTTGGCAGGGAATGTTCAGCCCATTGGTGCTGGATCATTCGTAAGCCATAGAGGTAAACCCTTAGATAACCTGCTTTTGCCTGGTTTACAGGATGAAAATATAAGCAGTGCCGATTTTTTTTTGTATTTTTTCCATTCGAAAATCAACCGGTATTTGTTATTTAGCAAAAAAACTGGAATGGCCCCCTGAAAACAATATTCAATTCTGAGACATTGTCTGGCATAATAACCGGGCGAGAAGTACTGTTTAGACTGCCGAAACTACCTGATCAATTGTTGACCAGCATATCGAATGCGGGAGCCCGGCTATTTAAATATTCCAGCAATTCCTTTAAGAAATAAGAATTTTTATTAAAGATTAGTTATCCCAAACCCTATGCCTTTCACAGGTATTTCGGCCACAGGCAGGAAATTAAAACGCAAAAGGAGAATCATATGAAAATGACATTAAGCCGGAAAATTCTTATTGGTTTTACCGTCTGTACAGCAATCCTGATTACAGTTGCTTTTTTTTCATTCCGAAACAGCGAAAAATTTATTGATACCAACCAATGGGTAGATCATACCCACGACGTAATAAATGAATTTACCCAGTTATTGGCCACTACGGTAGATGCTGAAACGGGGGTCCGGGGTTTTGTCGTTACCGGTAATGAGAATTTTCTCGAACCTTATAATAATTCCGCGCAGCTCATCAGGGAGTATCTCCAAAAGCTAAAAACCCTTACTGCAGATAATTCGGTGCAGCAGCAAAACATTCAAGCTTTGCAAAAACAGTTGGATATACAGTCGAAATATTTTGAGAACCTGGTGGCAGTTCGGAAAAACGATTTTGAAAAAGCCCGGTTAATCATTTCGGCAGGCGACGGAAAACGCATACAGGACGAGATCAGGAGGATGGTAGCCAATTCCAAAGAAATAGAGAACGAATTACTGGTACAACGAAAAAAAACCAGTGAAGAAGATGCCCGGAATTTTAACCTGATTTTTATTATGCTCCTGGTGGTGATTGCAGTGGTGCTTATCAGTGTTTATTTTATCATCAATACCAATCTTCGCGCTCTTAAAAAAGCCGAACAGGAAAGCGCTGATAAGAACTGGCTCTTGTCGGGCAGCTTTGAACTAAATGAAAAAACAAGAGGAGAAAGACAAACAGGAGAACTTGCTCAGGCCGTTATTGACCAGTTATGTACTTACCTGAAAGCCCAGGTTGGTGTGATCTACCTGTTTGAAAATGGGCAGTTGCATCTTTCCGGCAGTTATGCTTTCCAGTTCAGGAAACAGAATGTAAGCGTTATTAAGCCCGGCGAAGGGTTGGTGGGCCAGGCGGCCCTGGAAAAAAAGACAATCGTATTTACAGAAGTACCGGATGATTATATCAAAATCAATTCAGGCCTCGGCAATAGTAGCCCGAAAAATATCATCATGTTGCCGATGTTGCAGGACGACGAGGTAAAGGGAGTTATCGAGATAGGTACGGCCCGGCAGCTTTCGGAGTTGGACGTCCAGTTTTTAAATATGGTCGCGGAAAACCTGGCTATCGTGTTCAGCGCGGCTCAGTCGCGAACCAAATTGAAGGAATTGCTCGAAGAAACCCAGCGCCAGGCAGAAGAGTTGGAAGCGCAGCAGGAAGAGCTAAAACAATCGAACGAAGAGCTGCAGGAAAAAACAGAGCTGCTGGAAAAATCCGAAGCGGAACTCAAAGCGCAACAGGAGGAATTGCAGCAAAGCAACGAGGAACTGGAAGAGAAAGCCAATTTACTGGAAGAACAAAAAGAAAAATTGGAAAATGCAAAAATGGACATTGAAAATAAAGCAAGGGAACTGGAAGTTACCGGGAAGTATAAATCTGAGTTCCTCGCCAACATGTCTCATGAACTCCGTACGCCACTTAACAGCATCCTCATTCTCTCCCAGTTACTTTCCGAAAACAAAAACAAATCCCTGGGCGATAAAGAAGTTGAATTTTCAAGAAATATTTACAACTCAGGAGCTGACCTGCTCAACCTGATCAATGAAATCCTTGATCTTTCAAAAGTTGAATCCGGCAAAATGGAACTGGAGATAGTTGAATTACCGGTAGCAGAAATTAATGCTGAGATCAATTCCATGTTTTCAGAAGTTGCAAAAAATAAAATCATTGATTTTAATATCCGGCATAATGAAAAAGAGTTAAAGTCACTAACAACAGATAAGCAACGATTGGAACAGATCCTTCGTAATCTTTTGTCCAATGCATTCAAGTTTACAGGAAAAGGAGGCCGGGTCACATTGGATATTCACAAAGCGGGACCGGGTGTTTTTTTTAAAAACAGTAAACTGAACAATATTCCCGCCGTCGTTGCTTTTTCCGTAATGGATACGGGTATCGGTATTCCTGAAAATAAGTTGGGGATAGTCTTTGAAGCATTCCAGCAGGCCGATGGTTCAACAAAAAGAAAATATGGTGGGACAGGCCTGGGTCTTTCAATCAGCCGTGAATTGGCAAATGCACTCGGCGGTGAAATTCATGTTCAAAGTAAAGAAGGAGTTAGCAGTACCTTTACGCTCTATCTTCCGTTGAAGTTTGATGCATCCATTTTACCGGCTCTTGAGGGAAAAGTGGATGTAAAGAATAATGAATCAGCCCGTAAAATTATCAAAGTTGAAAAGTTTCCGATAGCAGAAGGAGAGATCCAGGATGACCGCTATAACATCCATGAAAATGATAAGGTCATTCTTATTATGGAAGATGATGCTTCGTTTTCCGGGCTGCTTCTTGATTTTGTAAGAGAAAGAAATTACAAAGGCATTGTAGCAGCACAGGGAAATACCGGGTTGAGCTATGCAAGGCATTATAAACCCGATGCGGTCCTGCTGGATATGAAATTGCCCGTCATGGACGGAGCAGAAGTATTGAGGCATTTGAAGAACGATCCTGACCTCCGGCATGTTCCGGTACAGATCATTTCGGGATATGACAGGCGGAAAGAAGGAATGGAACTGGGGGCCTTTGACTTTATCCTTAAACCCGCAGGAAATGAGGAATTGAAAAATGTGTTTGACAAGATCGAAGAGTTTGTTAGTAAAAAACTGAAAAGACTTTTAATAGTTGAAGACAATGAACTGCAAAACAAAGCCATCCGGGAGTTGATCGGGAATGGTGATGTGAAATCATCTTCCGCGTATTCCGGCAGCCAGGCCTTTGAAATGATGAATAAAGAACATTTTGACTGCGTTATCCTTGATCTCGGATTACCTGACATGTTGGGGTTTGAACTCCTGGAACAAATAAAGGGAGATGACAAATTGAATAAAATACCCATTATCGTTTACACGGGAAAAGATTTGTCCAAAGATGAAAATGCCCGGGTGATGAAGTTTGCCAATACGGTGGTACTTAAAACTGCCGATTCGCATGAACGGCTGCTGGACGAAACCATGCTTTTCCTGCACAGGGTCGAATCAAGATTGCCAAAAGAAAAACAAAATATCATCCGCAAACTGCATAAAACCGATGAAGTGCTGATAAATAAAAAAGTACTGGTGGTGGACGATGATATCCGGAATATTTATTCGCTCACGAACGCGCTGGAAGAGGAAGGCATGCATTGTCTCACTGCTGAGAACGGAAATGCCGCGGTGAAAATATTAAAAGAAAATCCTTCCATTGAAATGGTATTGATGGACGTGATGATGCCTGAAATGGATGGCTATGAAGCCACAAAGGAAATCAGGAAAATCGCCAAATTCAATAAACTGCCCATCATCGCGTTAACAGCAAAAGCAATGAAAGGAGACCGGGAAAAATGCCTGAATGCAGGGATGTCTGATTATATCTCGAAACCGGTAAATATAGAACAGCTGCTGTCACTGATGCGGGTATGGTTGTATCGTTAAAGCAGGATAATGGAAAAACTGGAAAATAAATCAGTATTGATTGTTGATGATGATGCCAGGAATATGTTTGCTCTCCGCAGTTACCTGGAAACGCTGGACATGAAGATTACCATGGCCGAAAACGGGGAAGAAGCCATTTCCGGATTACAGGGTGACACAAAACCGGATATCATTCTGCTGGATATGATGATGCCGGTGATGAACGGTTACGAAACATTAAGTGTTTTAGAAAAGAATGATTCGCTGAAAGATATTCCTGTCATCGCCATAACGGCAAGGGCCATGAAAGGAGATAAGGAAAAATGCCTGGAAGCAGGAGCCTGGGATTATATCTCAAAACCCATTGACCTGGACCTGCTTGTGGATAAATTAACCAAATGGACCATTTGAAATGAATTTCGATAATAAAGAATTTAAAGACTTGCTTGAATCGATTCGTTTTGTTTACGGGTATGACTTTACAGATTATGCCGAAGCCTCCGTTAAACGAAGAATTGATCAGTTCATGAAAACTAGAAAAATAACGGAACTGGAAAAGTTCGGAAAAATGATTTTACAGGATGAAAAATTGTTTGAAGAATTTGTACAGGAGGTTTCTGTTACGGTTACTGAAATGTTCCGGGACCCTTCTTTTTACAAAAGCATCCGGGAAAATGTGTTGAAAAGGCTGGCTACGTATCCCTTTATTAAAGTATGGATTGCGGGATGCGCTACCGGAGAAGAAATTTATTCTGTTGCCATTCTTCTTCACGAAGAGGGACTGCTGAATCGGTCCGTTATATATGCAACCGATATTAATCAAAAGTCATTGC
>JAOQAL010000105.1 GCA_025963615.1 Chitinophagaceae bacterium
TTCTTTGCTTCTTGGCGCGCTTTGCGTGAAATATTCCTTTTGAAACAGCCTCTTATCGTTTTTGAACGCTCAAAACTCTAAAACCTAAAATCTGCTGTCGGCACTCCCTTCTGATCTATCCAGGCTACACTTTTTTTCCCGGATTGAACAGACGCCAGCATTTGTCCATCAGGAAATTGCTCCGGTGAAAAATAGTAAAGCTTTAAAGAAGCATTTGATTTGTTCTTTTGCAAAGCCAGTATTTCTTTTACCGGAATGGTCATAAACAAATCGGAGGAAGAAGAATTTGTAAAAGTCCATTCTTTCAGTAATTTATTATTCTCATCCCGTATGCCAACACTTCTGGTTTTACCGGATGCTCCGCAACTGGTAAAAAATATTCTGAGATTATCATTCCGGTTTGTTTCATCCAGTTGCAGCTCGGGAGAGCCTGATATCACCTTGTTATATTGCTGTTTCAGCAGTAGTTTGTTGTTCAGGTAAATTTCAAATACAATACCGCCGGCTTTACTACTAAGACTGAATACAGTGATAAACGATAAAATGAAAAACATCATTTTTGCAATTACCGGTTTTAAAATTGAACTAGTCATATAAAAAATATTTAAAGTTAAATCGGAACTACTGCCTGGCAGTAGCGTTTACATAACAAAATAAACAAGTCAATGCGCCTTTAAATAATTTGTATGATGAGTTGAAAGGAATCCTTGATATAATGCAGAAAGAAGGCTGATTGCTAATTATTTTCCGTGAACATACTGGTAGATCATGTCTGATACCGTAGCCATAGCCTTTATGGCTGCATTTTCGTCCAGGAGGTTTTTTGATAACAATACCAGTACATATTTTCTGCCATCGGGTAAAAATACAATGCCTGAATCATGGTGAACCGCCGTGATGGAGCCGGTCTTATGCGCGACCTTTACACCGGGGGGTAATTTCGCCGGGATAATATCATTAAATTGTTGATCCAGTAATATTTTAATCATGGCCTCCGAAGCCTTTTTGTTGACAGCCTTCCCGTTGGCAAGTTTTTCAAAGATCAGCATCAGATCATAAGCAGTCGTAGTGTTATTTAATCCTTTATCAAACGCTTTTTGATCTTCCACTCCGCGGAGTACCACGATATCTTTTGCACCAAACCCACGCAGGGTTTGGGTTACATTCCTGGCATCTACCAGGCCGATAATCAGGTTGGTGGCCAGGTTGCTGCTGGAGATGATCATTTGGTACATCAGGTCGCCGATGGTCCTCTTTTCGCCAATATGTTTATAGGTCTCATATTCGCTGTCGTCAGTCGAATCAAGATGATACTGACTGCTATCCGCAATACTTATAAATTCATTCTTTATAATAACAGAATCAGAAAGAGCGAATTTTCCTTTTGCGGCCTGATTAAATACTTCGATCATTACCGGGGTTTTCATCGTACTGGCGGCATGAAAAAATTCATGCTCATGAATCAGCAATTTTTTCCCCGATAATAAATCTTTAAAAGCTACAGCAAATTCACCTTGCTGGGTAGCAAGAGTGCCCGTAATGTCTTGTCTCAGTTGTTCCAGTAGAGACATTTTTTGGCCATACATCCAAACCGGGAAGCCCATGATGAACAAAAAACCAATGAATTGCTTTGACATGGATCGAAGATTTATGCTTGGCAAAAGTTACACAATATACAGGCAATGATGGATTTGGCAGCCAGATATTTGGCATTGCCAAGGCAACTGTTCCTTCATTTTATACGTATATTTATAGAGTTTCTTTCTTATTATAGCCCCAATACGTTTTTACCCACAAAGGCAACCAATTATGAGGAAGCAGATTGTTTTTTTAATTCTTTTGGGGATTCCTTTTTTTGCTATGGCTGATCATATTACCGGCGGTCAGATGTATTATAAATATACGGGAACAACAAACGGCCTCAATCATTACAATGTTACCTTAAAGCTGTATATGCGTTGCAATAGTGGCCGGCAGTTTCCGGATCCTGGATATGTGTCCGTTTTTGATAAATCAACTTTTGCCCGCATTTCAGACATACCGGTATCATTGAGTAACCAGGAGACGCTGACACTTACAGATAATAACCCCTGTATTACCAATCCTCCCATTGTTTGCTATATCGTAGGGTATTATAATTTTATTGTTTCCCTGGCCTCTTCGGTTAATGGCTATATTCTCTCCGCACAGATTAATTTTCGAATTGACGGCATCAGTAATCTGGTGAGCGGGTATGGACAAACAGGCGCAACATATACTACAGAAATTCCCGGAACATCTTCTTTAGCAGCGGCTGATATAAACTCAAGTGCACATTTTACAGGAGTCGACTTAGTGGTTTCCTGCGCACATAATGCTTTTTCCTACAATTTTGCCGCCGTTGACGAAGACAGCGATGAGCTGCATTACTATTTCTGCAATGCTTATGCAACCGGTGGAGGTGGTGGCCGTGGAGGAGAAGGAGCGCCCGCATCCCCCCCGCCATATTCAAGGGTGCCATATGGTGCTGGCTACTCGGGCTCATCGCCATTGGGCAATAATGTAAAGATAAATGCATCCACAGGTTTAATTACGGGGCTTGCGCCCACGGAAGGAATTTACGTAGTTACAGTCTGTGTAGATGAAATCCGTAATGGAGTGGTGATAGCAACACAACGGAAAGATCTGCAGGTAAATATTGCCGATTGCAATATTGCAGCCGCCTCGTTATTGCCTGACTACCTGCTTTGCGGTGACACAAAAACCATAACAATATCCAATCAATCGGTAAGCCCGCTCATTAAGACCTATAACTGGGATTTTTTTGATAATAAGGGAGACCTGCTTTATAGTTCATCCGAGGGAAATGTTAGCTATAGTTTCCCTGATACAGGCTCTTATAGCGTAAAACTGGTTATTAACCGGGGCGGCCCTTGTTCGGATTCGGTGGTTTCTCTTGCGAGTGTATATCCCGGCTTTGTTCCGGCTTTTGAATTTAGTGGAATCTGTATTGCCAAACCCACCGTATTTACAGATGCTTCCACTTCTGTTTACGGAACAGTTAATTCCTGGGAGTGGGATTTTGGCGATAATGCGGATGATGGAAATTTTTCTGAAAACACAACACATACTTTCGCCGTAACTGGACCAAAAAATGTGCAATTGATTGCTACGGATACAAAAGGATGCCGTGATACCATTACGAAAACGGTAAACATTGTTGATAAACCTCCTATACAACTTGCGTTCCGTGACACATTGATTTGCCTGAATGATAAAGTGCCATTGCTCGCCTCGGGGAGCGGTATTTTCAGCTGGACGCCTGAAGTGAATATTGTTAACGAAAATACGCCCAACCCCATTGTTTCGCCCACGGTTACTTCTGTTTATTTTGTTCATTTGGATGAAGAAGGGTGCCTGAATGATGATTCAGTTAAAATTAATGTAGTCGATCATGTTACCCTGCAGGCAATGAATGATACCACGATTTGCAGTAGCGATACCATACAATTAAAACTTATTTCGGACGGTTTAAATTATTCGTGGACACCTGCTTCCCAGATAAACAATGCTTTATTATCTTCTCCTGTTGCAGTTACGGATGTCACAACTACTTATAATGTTACGGCTGTTATTGGAAGTTGTTCTGCTTCAGATCGTGTTGTAGTCAATACAGTACCGTATCCCACGGCAAAAGCAGGCGATGATAAATTGATATGTTATAATACTTCTGTACAGTTACAGGCTGCAAGCGATGGGAATATCTATCTGTGGACTCCGGCTGCTTCATTAACGAATGCCTCCATTTTAAATCCGGTGGCAAATCCCCAGGCTTCTACTGACTATGTATTATTTACTTATGATTCAAAAGGCTGCCCTAAACCGGGTAAGGATACCGTACTGGTTACTGTTCTGCCCGATATCATAGCTTTCGCAGGAAGGGATACGGCTGTAGTTACAGGACAGCCATTACATTTTAATGCGGCCGGAGGAGTAAGCTATTTATGGGAACCTTCCACCGGACTTTCGGCAAATGATATAGCTGATCCGGTTGGCATTTATAATTTCCCTTCACCAGGTATTCTATACAAACTATACGTTTATAATGAAGCAGGTTGTACGGATTCGGCATTTATGACCGTAAAGGTATTTAACACGAAACCTTCGGTATTTGTACCCACCGCCTTTACACCGAATAGCGACGGACGAAATGACAGATTAAGACCGATTGCTGCCGGTATGAAAAATATAGAATACTTCAATGTGTATGATCGCTGGGGTCAGTTGGTATTTTCAACACATACCAGCGGGGAGGGTTGGGACGGCACTATTGGAGGACAGCCGCAGGGTACGGGAACCTTTGTGTGGATTGTAAAAGCGATGGATTATAGTGGAATGCCTTATTTTCAAAAAGGAATCACAACCTTAATCCGATAGAATGCGAAATTATTTGCCTTACAATGCTGGTAACGGTAAAAGAAAAGCGGCGGTCTCCATAGTGTAATTTTAAAATAATCCCGCAGAGATTGTTGAGAAAGTAAAGATTGATTCTTAACAGTTCATCTCTTTGCGTTCTTTGCTTCTTTGCGTCTTTGCGTGAAATATTCATTAGAAAGTGAGATTGATTCTTAATAGTTCATCTCTTTGCGTCCTTTGCTTCTTTGCGCCTTTGCGTGAAATATTCATTAGAAAGTGAGATTGATTCTTAATAGTTCATCTCTTTGCGTTCTTTGCGTTCTTTGCTTCTTTGCGCCTTTGCGTGAAATATTCCTACGATGCTGGTAACGGTAAAAGAAAAGCGGCGGTCTCCATAGTGTAATTTTAAAATAATCCCGCAGAGATGATGAGAAAGTAAAGATTGATTCTTAACAG